>NZ_VFYP01000007.1 GCF_006443685.1 Rhizobium glycinendophyticum
CCGCTCCTTTTCCCCAGCCGGGAAATTACCGCGGAAAACTCCAGTTATGAACGGTCCAGTTTTTGGGGATCAGAGCAGTGGCATCCACGGTCGCTCGCGATAAGAAAACAGAGAGAAATCAAAGGTCATTTTATTAAGCCTTTGAATCATGTGAGAATCCAGGTTCTCCAGGCAGGCCATTTTAGGCCGGTTCTTCGCTGAAAATCAGCGCCGGTTTCTCACAGAAAAAAGCGACGCCATCTCAACAACTTGAGCAATCCCGGCTGCTGTTCTTCAGTCCATCCGTCGTTCCGAAACGGGTCTCGCCAAATTGGCTGGGGACCCGGCAGGAGGTTTTACTCCTGCTCCGCCATCCGATAGCCCACGCCCGGTTCAGTGCGCACGATCCGGGGCTGTGTTGGATCGCGCTCTATCTTCTGGCGGAGCTGGCCGATGAAGACACGGAGGTAATGCAGGTCGTCGCCATGGGCGGGTCCCCAGACTGATGTGAGGAGTGTGCGGTGTGTCACCACGCGTCCGGCATGGCGGGTGAGAAGCAGGAGCAGGTCATACTCCTTCGGCGTCAGGTGAACCGTTTCATCGGCGCGCGAGACAAGGCGTTTGACAGGATCGATCGTCAGGCCATCGATTTCCATGATCGTCGGGATAGCGTCGCGGCGTCCACGATGGCGCAGCGCGGTGCGGATGCGGGCCGTCAATTCGCCTATCCCAAAGGGTTTTTCGACATAGTCGTCTGCCCCAAGATCGAGCGCTGCAATCTTTTCGCTTTCGCGATCGCGGGCCGAGAGGATGACAATCGGGATGTCCGACCAGCCACGGAGGCTCGCGATAAGTTCCTTGCCGTCCATATCCGGAAGGCCAAGATCGAGGATAACGAGATCGGGCGCTTGGGTGGCTACGGCCTTAAGCGCCTCCGCGCCGGTCCCGGCTTCGACGACTTCATAGCCCGCAGCCGTCAGCGAAGGTTTCAGAAAACGTTGAATCTGCGGCTCGTCGTCCACCACTAGGATGCGGGACTGGCTCATGCGATGTCGTTCCTGCCTTCACTGCTTCCCGGAAAACGCATGACTATGCGCGTGCCTCTCTTCTTGAAGGCGGGACTTTCCGCATGGATCCGCCCGCCCATGGCTTCGACGAAGCCGCGAGCGATGGAAAGCCCGAGCCCGGTTCCCGGTGCGCGTCCGTCCGGCTTTCCTCTGCGATAGAATTTTTCGAAGATGCGGTCCAGATCTTCAGGCGGAATGCCCCGGCCGTGATCGGTGACGGAGATAAGCACATCGTTGCCGTCGCGCCGCGCATAGACATTGATCGGCTCGTCGCCACCATATTTCACCGCATTGTCCAGAAGGTTGAACAGCACTTGACCGATCAGAACACTGTCACCCCGGATCAGGGGCAGGTCAGAGGCAATACCCGTCTCGACGACACGTCCCGGCGCGTATTTGCGCGTCCGCTCGACGGCGGACTGCACCACGTCTGCGACATCCACCCAATCCTGTTTCGGCTTAAGCGTGCCCGCCTCGATGCGTGTCATGTCAAGCAAATTGGCGACGAAGCGGCTCATGCGGCCGCTCTCCTCCTCGATCGACTGCAGGAGATCGTCTCGGTTCTCAGGCGTCATGCGCTCGCCGAGCTGACGCAAACCGGTAACGGCGCCGGTGATTGTGGCCAGCGGAGTACGAAGGTCATGGGAAATGGAGGAGAGCAGCGCTTCCCGATACCGTTCGCCTTCCAGACGCGCGGCCTGCTCGACCGTTTCGTCGGCGAGGCGTGCCCGATCGAGCGCGATCGCCGTCTGGTCAAGAATGGCGGTCAGCGCGCGTTCGGCGTTCAGGTCGAGCCGATCGCCCCTGTGCTCGATGCCACAGACCCCGACGATGCCATGGGGTCCGAGCAGCGGGCGGAACTCGAAGCGGCTGTTCGGCAGCGTGCCCGTGCCGTGGCCGGCGGGCTCGCGCTTGTCATGGGACCAGCGAGCGGCGGTCATGTCCGTCACGTCGAGCTCGGCATCCGGCGGCCAGGCGGCGGCCACGCCGAGATCGCCCTTGCGCGGAACGAGCAGTACGACCTTGCGCTTCAGGCTCGCCTGCAATTGGGAGACAGCAAGCCAGATCGCGTCCTCGCCCTTTCCCGTGCTCGCGAGCTTTCGGGAGAAATCGTAGAGCGATTGCAGCGCAGTCGCGCGGATCCGCGCAACATCGGCCTGTTCGCGGATGCGCG
Organism: Rhizobium glycinendophyticum; assembly: GCF_006443685.1. Lineage (NCBI taxonomy): Bacteria > Pseudomonadati > Pseudomonadota > Alphaproteobacteria > Hyphomicrobiales > Rhizobiaceae > Peteryoungia > Peteryoungia glycinendophytica. The sequence continues at coordinate 2,221 of NZ_VFYP01000007.1, forward strand.
AGGCAAGACCGCCTGCGATGATGGCCACGGCCAGAAAGACGAAGAGAGCGAAGACCTCATGCGGGGCTGCGATGGTGAAGGTGTGACGGGGATCGATGAAGAAGAAGTTGTAGGCGAGTGCGGAAAGAACTGCGGCGAGGAAGGCCGCGACGTAGCCGCCAATCATCGACGCGCCGAGAACGGCGAGCAGGAAAAGCAGGGATATGTTGGGCAGCACAACGAAGACGTCGATTGCCTTGCCCAGCAGCGTGGTTACAGCGACGAAACCCAGTGCCGTCAGCGCCGATTGCCGAAGCACGGCACTCGGTGGCACGATCAGAGTCTTGCCTGCCCGCTCGACCGTTGGGCCGTCCGGCGTGACGATATGGATGCCGAGACCTGACGCCTCACGCGCCAGAGTATCCGGCAAAGACCGCGAGACGAGCTTTTGCCAGCGGCTACGCTTGCGCGTGCCGATGACGATCTGCGTAGCATGCTCGCGCCGGGCGAGCTTCAGGATCTCCTCGACGAAATCATTGCCGATGATGCGGCGTGTTTCGGCGCCCAGTTGTTCGGCGAGACGGAAAAGGGTTTCGATGCACTGCAGGCGTTCCGGCGTCTCCACTTCCCGGTCGGCCCGCTCGATCGAGATAACCAGCCAGGGTGCGTTGAGCCCTGAGGCGAGACGGCTCGCGACGCGGACGACCTTCTCCGATAGTGGGTCGGAGCCGACGCAGACGATGAGGCGTTCGCCGGTGGCCCAGGGACCGTCGATGGCATTTTGCTTCAGATAGTCGACCATCTGGTCATCGACGCGGTCGGCCGTGCGACGCAGCGCCAGTTCGCGCAGCGCCGTCAGATTGCCGAGGCGGAAGAAGCGGTCGACGGCGCGGTTGGCGCTTTCGGGCAGATAGACCTTGCCCTCCTTCAGACGCTCGATCAGTTCGGATGGCGCAAGGTCGACGAGCAGAACTTCATCGGCGCGTTTGAGGACGACATCGGGCACCCGCTCGCGCACCGTGACACCGGTGATCTGGGCGACGAGATCGGCCAGGCTTTCGAGATGCTGAATGTTGAGCGCCGTCCAGACATCGATGCCTGATGATATCAGCTCCTCAATGTCCTGATGCCGCTTGGGGTGGCGGCTGTCCTCGGGGTTGGAATGGGCGAGCTCGTCGACGATGACGATGCGGGGACGCCGTTCAAGCGCCGCATCAAGGTCGAACTCCTCGAGCATCCGGCCACGATGAGCCACCCTGCGTCGAGGCAGGATCTCGAGACCGTCGAGTAGTGCTGCCGTCTCGCTGCGGCCATGGGTCTCGACCAGCCCGATGACGACGTCGATGCCGTCAGCCTTGAGGCGCCTGGCCCGTGAGAGCATCGCATAGGTCTTGCCGACGCCGGGTGCAGCACCCAGAAAAACGGTCAGCTTGCCCCGGCGGTCCTTATCCGCCAAGGCAAGCAATGCATCGGGATCGGGACGTCGGTCGTCCCTGCGGTCGTCATCCGCCATCTAGGTCTCACATATCAGAGTGCATCGAGCGCCAGGTTGAGCTCTAGCACATTGACCTTAGGTTCGCCGATAACGCCGAAGGCCGGATTTTCGGTGTGCTGCCCGACGAGCGAGGCGATGGCAGCCGGCGGTATTCCCCTCGCCTGCGCAACGCGCGCCACCTGAGCTTCCGCGAAGGCCGGCGAAATATGCGGGTCGAGACCGGAGCCGGAGGCCGTGACCGCATCAGCTGGGATAGGCTGCGCGATGCCGGTTTCGGTCAAACGGGCGACATCGGCTGTGACGCGCTCCTTCAATGTCGCCGAGGTCGTGCCGAGGTTCGAGCCGGACGAGGCTGCCGCATTGTAGGGGTCTGGCCCCGTCGCAGAGGGACGCGGCCAGAAATACCGGTCGGAGGTGAAGTTCTGGCCGATCAAGGCGGAGCCTACGACCGCGCCGTCGCGTTCGATCAGGCTGCCATTCGCGTTTGCAGGCATGACCGCCTGGGCGATGCCGTTGATCGTCAGCGGATAGGCGAGACCGGTGAGTGCGGTCATGGCGACAACGAGGGTAAGTGCGGGTCTGATATGGTTGAGCATGATTACACCAGATGAAGAGCGCTGACGGCAAGGTCGATGACCTTGATGCCGGCGAAGGGAAGGATCAGGCCGCCGAGACCGTATACCAAGAGGTTGCGGCGAAGCAGCGCTGCGGCACCCGACGGACGGTAAGCCACGCCCTTCAGAGCCAAGGGGATCAGCGCCACGATGATCAGCGCGTTGAAGATGACGGCCGAAAGGATGGCCGATTGCGGTGATGTCAGCCCCATGATGTTGAGGGCCTCGAGCGCCGGATAGGTGGCGACGAACAGCGCGGGGATGATGGCGAAGTATTTGGCCACATCATTGGCGATCGAAAACGTCGTGAGCGAACCGCGCGTCATCAGGAGCTGCTTGCCGATCTCGACGATCTCGATGAGCTTGGTCGGGCTTGAGTCCAGATCGACCATGTTGGCGGCCTCGCGGGCGGCCTGGGTGCCGGTCTGCATGGCGACACCGACATCGGCCTGGGCAAGGGCGGGGGCATCATTGGTGCCGTCGCCGCACATGGCGATCAGGCGGCCGCCCTGCTGTTCCCTACGGATATAGGCGAGCTTGTCTTCCGGGGTTGCCTGGGCGAGGAAGTCATCGACGCCGGCTTCTGACGCAATCGCGGCGGCCGTGACCGGGTTGTCGCCTGTGACCATGACCGTGCGGATACCCATGGCGCGCAGTGCTGCAAAGCGCTCCTTGATGCCGGGTTTGACGACGTCCTTCAGGTGGATGACGCCGAGCAGGCGATCACCATCGGCCACACCAAGCGGCGTACCTCCGGTGCGGGCGACCTGGTCGACGGCGCGGCGGAATTCGGCCGGCGCATCCTGTTCGGTCATCCCGGCAAACTTCAATACCGCATCGATGGCACCTTTGCGCAGACGGCGCTGACCGATGTCGACACCCGAAAGGCGCGTTTCGGCGGTGAAGCCGATGACCGCGTCGAACACGGCCTTTGGCATCGGCACGCCGAACTCACCGGTGGCGAGCGCCACGACCGAGCGTCCTTCCGGCGTTTCGTCCGATAGCGAGGCGATGAGGGCCGCTTCCGCGAGTTCGGCTGGTGTCACGCCTGGCGCAGCCAGAAAGTCGCTGGCCATGCGGTTGCCGAAGGTAATCGTGCCCGTCTTGTCGAGAAGCAGCGTGTCGACGTCGCCGGCGGCTTCGACCGCGCGGCCTGACGTGGCGATGACGTTGAAGCGGACCAGGCGGTCCATCCCCGCGATGCCGATGGCCGAGAGAAGGCCGCCGATCGTGGTCGGGATCAGGGTGACGAGCAGCGCTGCCAGCACCGTGACCGAGAGCACCGTGCCGGAATAGCCGGCAAGCCCCCAGATGGCGACGCAGACGAACAGGAAGATCAAGGTCAGGCCCGAAAGCAGGATCGAGAGTGCGATCTCGTTCGGCGTCTTCTGGCGCTGGGCGCCCTCGATCAGCGCGATCATGCGATCAACGAAGGAGGAGCCGGGCTGGACGGTGATCCTGATCTTGATCTCGTCGGAGAGCACCTGCGTGCCACCCGTGACTGCCGAACGATCTCCACCGGATTCGCGGATGACGGGGGCGGATTCACCTGTGATGGCGCTTTCATTGACCGAGGCGACACCTTCGATCACTTCGCCATCCCCAGGGATCAACTCGCCGGCTGCGACCAGCACGATATCGCCGACCTTGAGGCTGGAGGCCGGGATGGTTTCCGTCTTGCCATTTGTGCCAAGACGGCGGGCGACGAGTTCGGATTTGGTCTTCTTCAGGCTGTCCGCCTGGGCACGGCCACGGCCTTCCGCCACGGCTTCGGCGAAGGTGGCGAAGAGCACGGTGAACCAGAGCCAGGCGGCGATCTGGCCGGAGAAGCCGGCCTCGCCCGGATCGGTGGCGAGGTCGCGGATGAAGAGGATGGTCACGACGACTGCGACGATTTCGGTCACGAAGATGACCGGGTTGCGCATGAGCTTGCGCGGATCGAGCTTGACGAACGCGTCGCGGATTGCCGGAAGCAAGATCGTCGGATCGAGAAGACTGGGTGCCTTATTGTCCTTAGACATGGGTGTTCCTTCAGAAGGTCTGGCCAGCGAGCATGGCGAAGTGTTCGACGATGGGGCCGAGCACCAGGGCAGGCAGGAATTGCAGGCCGCCGAGAATGAGGATGATGCCGACAAGCAAGCCGACGAAGAGCGGGCCATCGGTCGGGAAGGTGCCGGCGGAGGCTGGCGACTTCACCTTGGCGGCAAGCGATCCTGCGATTGCCATGACCGGCACGACATAGGCAAAGCGGCCGAGCAGCATGGCGATCCCAAGCGTGGTGTTGTACCAGACAGTGTTGCCGGTGAGGCCACCGAAGGCCGAGCCATTGTTGCCGGCAGCCGACGTGTAAGCATAGAGGATTTCCGACAGGCCGTGCGGGCCAGCCGTGCCGACGCTTGCCACCGCAAAGGGCAGCATGGCCGAGACGGATGTGAAGCCGAGGATGACCAGCGGCAGGATGAGCACGGCGAGCATGGCAAACTTCATCTCGCGGCCCTCGATCTTCTTGCCGAGGAATTCCGGCGTGCGCCCGACCATCAGGCCGGCGACGAAGACGGACAGAATTGCGAAGACGAGCATGCCGTAGAGACCTGAGCCGACGCCGCCGGGCAGCACTTCGCCGAGCTGGATGAGGAACATCGGCACCAGGCCACCCAAGCCCGTAAACGAGCCATGCATACCGTTGACGCCGCCATTCGAGAGGCCCGTCGTGACAGCCGCATAAAGTGCGGTCATGGCCTGGCCGAAGCGGACTTCCTTGCCTTCCATGTTGCCGAGTGCTGGATCGACACCGATCGCCGTGAGGATGGTATTGCCCTGGGCCTCGGCCCAGTAGGTGACGGCGACGCCCGCAATGAGCAGGACGGCCATGGGCGAGATCAGCGCCCAGCCTTGGCGGCGGTTTCCGACCATCTGGCCGAAGGTGTAGACCATGGCCGCCGAGATCGACAGCATGGCGAAGATGTTGAGATAGTTCGACCAGGCGGTTGGGTTTTCGAAGGGATGCGCGGCGTTGACGTTGAAGAAGCCGCCACCATTGGTGCCGAGTTGCTTGATCGCTTCCTGGGATGCTACGGGCCCGAGCGAGATCACCTGGTTGGCGCCTTCCAGCGTCGTCGCCGTCACCGAGGCATCGAGCGTCTGGGGCAGGCCTATGGCGACAAAGGCAAGTGCGACGACGATGGCGAGTGGCAGCAGCACGTAGAGCGTGGCTCTCGTCATATCGACCCAGAAATTGCCGAGCGTTGCGATCTTTGAGCGGGCAAGCGCGCGGGTGACAGCGACTGCAAGCGCCATGCCGGTCGCGGCCGACAGGAAGTTCTGCACGGTGAGGCCGGCCATCTGGGAGAAATGGCTAAGCGTGGTTTCTCCACCGTAGTTCTGCCAGTTCGTGTTGGTGACGAAAGAGACCGCCGTGTTGAAGGCGAGGTCCGGTGGCATTCCTGCGAAGCCTTGCGGGTTGAGCGGCAGATAGGCCTGCAGCCGCAGCATAGCGTAAAGCGCGAGGAAGCCCGCGAGCGAAAAGGCGAGCATGGCAAGCGTATAGCCGAGCCAGCTCTGCTCCTTCTCGGGGTTGATGCCGCTGACGCGGTAGAGATCATGCTCCACGCGACCGAGCACGGGCGAAAGAAAGGTCGGCTCGCCAGAAAACACCCGCGCCATGTAGAGGCCGAGTGGTTTGATGACGAGGAGGACGGCGAGGAAGAGGAGGCTGATTTGCAGCCATCCGACAAGGGTCATGAATTTGCTCCCGATCAGAAACGCTCGGGACGCAGCAGCGTCACGACGAGATAGATGCCAAGGGCGATGGCGACAAAGAGGCCGAAGAGGGGTTCAAGCATTTGCGCTTCCCTCAAAGCCGGTCGAGCGCGCGGGCGTAAAAAGCGAGCACGAGAAGTGTGCCAGAACCAAGCGCGATAAAGATGAGGTCGGGCATATCAGGGTCTCCTGTTGATACAGAAGAAAGATTAGGTGCGTTTCGGGTCAGGCTTCGATTGGGAAGACGTGGGAGGGGAATAAAGAAAAGATAAGGATACACCCGCAGGGCTGACTGGAGATACATGACCGCTGGTGCTTGCAGCACGGAATAGTCCCTATCCCGTTCGAGCGAGATGTCCGCTTCTTGGTGCGAGGATGCCGACGGGTACGACCGAATTGGAGGCGCGAAGCGGTCGCTACTAACGAGCCGCATATGGCTCAAGTCCATTTGGGTATCTTCGCCTTGATGGGAATCGAACCAGCGCTCCGTAGGACGGCCCCTCCATTACAACCATTGCAACCAACCCGCACCTTCAGTTATTGCAGTTAGAGGCCTTGTTCGCTATATTGACGGCTAAGGAGATACATCATGGCCAGCCAGATTGTTCATTTCGCCAGACTGTCAGATCGCGACCGAAAAATAGCAACGCCATTGCCAAAGCTGGTTGCCGGCGACAGGCTGGAACTCCACGTTCGTGATGCAGGTGGCAAGCAGCAGATGCTCCCGATCCCGCCCTCAGCCGCCGCGGCTGTTGAAGCTCTTCTAGCGCACATGCTGCGCGGAGAGGGTGTCGCCGTGCTGGCCGAGGACCAGGAACTAAGCCCCAGCGAAGCTTCAGCCATTCTTGGCATCTCCCGCCCGCTCGTCGTCCTGCGCATGGACCGGGGCGAGCTGCCATTCCGCTACGTCGGCAAACACCGCCGCGCCCTCCTTAAGGATGTGCTCGCGTTGAAGTCGAAGCTTGACAAACGACAAACGGCGATGGGAGCGCTAGTGGAGGACACAGAGGACCTGATCGAGACCTATGGCCTCTAATCCGCCCGTCGCGGTCTACGATGCCTGCGTTCTCTACCCGTTCCACCTGCGCAACATTCTGATCCAGTGCGCCTTCGACGGTCTCGTAGAGGCGCGCTGGACTGACGATATACATGATGAGTGGATGCGCAATCTCGCCGCCAACACACCAGGCTTGTCCATCGAACGCCTAGAAGCTACGCGCGACCGGATGAACGCTGTCCTCCCAGAGGCAGCGGTGGCGAACCATCGCCCGTTTATTGCGGATCTCGCGCTACCGGATCCCGACGATCGACATGTCCTCGCGGCAGCCATCGCAGGCAAAGCCTCCGTCATCGTTACCTGGAACCTTAAGGACTTTCCCGCAAAAAACCTTCTCGCCCATAGTGTGACCAGCAAGTCGCCAGATGATTTTCTGACCGATCTCTATGCGGCATTTCCGGAAGCGCTAATCTCCAGCGTCAGAAGTGCGAGGCATAATCTGCGTAAGACAATCCCATCGGTTGAGGCATTCGTCGACGCGCTTGATCAAGGAGGGTTGAAGAAGTTTTCAGGGGTACTTCGCCGGAATATAACCGGATTGAAGTGAGCCGGCGCAATCCTTGAAAAAACTGCCGAGGGTGCGCGACGACTTCGTTGGGTTACCGCGTCGCCCTCGCCAGCTTCAAGGATTTTTAACTGTCTGCCCCTAATTCCGCACGCCCTCGGCCTGAGGCCCCGAGAACCTGCGGAATGACACATGCCAAACAAAGACCTTTCCAAACTCCATTTTCAGAAGAAGATTTCGACCTACTGCGATGTCCGTATTGCGCCCGTCGCGCCGGATTGGGTCGTAGAGAACATACGGCCGTACCTTCTGGGTTTGATCACCTTTAAAAAGACGCCTGCGCTTGCGAGCAACCGGTATGACTGGCGGCAGATCGCACACGATTGTGGGATCAATGAAGCGCTGACCATAACGTTGAGGAAACAACTGCGACCAGCGCTGGATGCAATCATGCGCTGGCTGAATGAGCCGCCTGTAGAAGACGACGCGCCGAAAGGCAAAATTCTGCGAGCAGCACCGAAATCCGGTGCCACGGGACAGTTTACCCCCTCCCCGACGAACCAGCATCACGAAGTCGAAGAGGTCGAGAGCTCGCCCTCACCTGGCCGCCCGGGCCCCAAGCCGAAACCAGTTTCTGACAAACCAGAACCATTATTCGAGGCCAACGAAGACCCTAGCTCATTCGCCGACGCACTCGCCTATCAAATGCGCCGCTTTGGCGAGAGTTACTGGCAACTCCACCGGGCAGTCGTTCGCATAGACGAAACCTTTGATGCGAGGACCTTGCTGTCGTGGATTGAGGGCCAGCGTGTGCCTCGCTCGGTGGCAAGCTTCGATATCCTTTGCCGGATCGAGCGCAGATATGGCTTGGAGCGAGGCTACTTCAAAGCGAAACTGCCACATCAGTCCAGATCGCTATATGGCCACGATCTGGAAGACATCAGCCCGGCGGAGCGGCGCCGGCTAGCCTGGCATCTTCCCGACGACTTCGGCAGCCTGCCTTTTTCAAAGCGCGAAGAGATCCTAGAATGGGTCCGGCGCGTCATCATCTCGGGGTCGACGGATTACAGACGGTTCCAGGCGGCAGCGACGAAGCAGCGCTACGCAATCCGGTTCCCTGGGATCACATACGGCGGGAGTGCACTCACTCCTCGACTAGCGGCTTCTAGCTGGCTGCGAGATGAGGACGAAAAAGGGCCTACGACCGAGGCGCTGGAGGATCCAGATCTGCTCTCCGGTGTCGTTGATGCACCCCCTCGGCTTGCGATGGAAATGGCAGACCTCATCCGCTTCAAGACGTCGACACTGACCGAGATAGGCTACCGCAGGAATGGCGTCTGGAATGAGGAGACAGCCAGCCAGAAGATCGAACATCTTGGTCTGATGTTTGGGGCACTTGCGGCATCCCCGAACGGAGTTGTCAAAGGTCGAGGCGTGCAGCTCAGCCAACTCACCTTCGGTCTCCTGATCTTCCCGGGCGTGTGGGACTGGTATTTGCAATGGCGGGAGCGCCGTCGCGGCTTCTTCACCAAATGGGAGGAAGACATGCTAATGGTGGCTATGGCCCTCACTCGCGCTGAAGTCGGCTGGATCCGCCAACATCCCGAACTGTTGCGCAACGTGAAGCCGATCGAAGGACTGATCACGACAGACGAGATTGCGGCTGCTCGTCGAGATTGGCACGGTGCGTGCGAGGACTTCCATCGCCATGCAGCCAATCGATCAAAAGAAATCCAGCGGGTGATGCGGGTCCACCGCGATCCATTCGAGCCAATTATGTGCGTACTGGAGGCAGATAGCCCGCTCGCTGAATATCGCAAGATAACCGAGGAGATCTTGAAGCGGATGCCCGATGAGCATCGTTACCCGCGGGCAGCCGCGGAGGCAGTCCGTTCGTTTCTGATGCTAAGGCTTGGCTTGCATCTCGGCCTCAGGCAGAAAAACCTTCGGCAATTGCTGGTCTGCCCGCGCGGGCAAGTCCCGACCGCAGAACGCCGGCTCGAAGACATGAAGCGCGGCGAACTGCGTTGGAACGAACGGGAGCGTGGATGGGAGGTCTTCATCCCGTCCAACGCGTTCAAGAACTCGGGCTCATCTTTTTTCGGGCAGAAGCCGTTTCGTCTGGTGCTGCCGGATCTTCTTGATCTCTACACCTATCTCAATGCCTATATCGAGCGGCATCGGAAGGTGCTTCTGGGTCGCGCGCATGATCCGGGAACGCTTTTCGTCAAAACCGTCAAAACGACCAGTATCGATGCGGCGTATAATCAGACAACATTCTACGAGGCTTGGCGGTTGGCGATTCAGCGCTACGGCATATACAATCCGTATACCGGCCGCGGCGCAATTAAGGGTCTGCTACCGCATGGCCCCCACAATGTCCGAGACGTGCTCGCCACACACATCCTAAAGCAGACCGGATCCTATGAGCAGGCAAGTTATGCCATCCAGGACACGCCTGACGTCGTGCAGCAGCACTACGGGCGCTTTCTGCCGCAGGACAAAGCAGCATTGGCGGCGCGGATCCTCAATCAGGTATGGGAGGCGGCGTAGTGTGGCGGACGCGTCGCTCGGCCCCCTCGAGGCATTTGCGCAAAATGTCCACGTCCGTCTAGGGCACTGCCTGTCGTCTCCGCGTTGAAGGGATCTGAACCACCGACCCCCGATTTAGTCCGCTAAGCGATTGAAAACCCGATTGCTTAAAGCAAGAAAAGCGTGGGCTGCAGCGTAACGTTGAATAATAAAACTAAATCCGAATGAAGATGGCGCGAAAGTCGTTGACGTTGGTCAGCGTTGGCCCGGTGACGACCTGGGCGTCCATAGCTGCGAAAAAGGAATGGGCGTCGTTCCGCTCAAGCGCCGGACGTGGATCGCGACCGCGGTCCACCGCATCCTTAAGGACGTTCGGACCAATGACGGCGCCGGCCACCTCGGCCGCGCCATCGACGCCGTCTGTATCACAGGCCAACGCATGAATGCCTTCGGCCCCGTCCAGCGCCAGAGCAAGAGCAAGGCAGAACTCCGCATTGGGTCCGCCGATGCCATCACCGCGCCGGGTGACCGTGAGTTCCCCGCCTGAGAGCAGGAGGATTGGGGAATCGCCAGGCTTCATTACTGACTGCAAGGCCAGCGCTTCTTTCGCCTGTGCTGCAGCCACCTCCCGCGCCTCGCCTTCCAGCGCATCTCCCAGCAGGCGCACGTCGCAACCGGCCTCCGTCGCGAGGGCTGCAGCCGCCTCCAGCGACTGGCGCGGCGCGGCATAGATGACGTTTCGGGTGCGGGCCAGGCGAGGATCGTCGGGCTGCACGACACCTGAGCCACGGGAGAGCGCCTCGCGGACGGACTGGGGCACAGCAACTTTCCATCGGTCGATCACGGCAAGAGCATCGTCCGGTGTCGAGGGATCGCCGACCGTCGGGCCGGAACCGATAAATGCAGGATCGTCTCCGGGCACATCCGAAATGATCAGCGCAAGCAGATGCGCTGGCCAGGCTGCCGCGGCCAGTTGCCCGCCCTTCACCTTGCTCAGATGTTTGCGCACCGTGTTCATCCGGTCGATCGGCGCACCGGAGGCAAGAAGCGCCTGATTGACCGCCTGTTTTTCGGCGAGTGAGACTCCGAGCACCGGCTGGACCAGCAACGCGGAAGCGCCGCCTGATATCAGAGCGAGAACAAAATCGCCTTCCCCTGCGCTCTCGGCCAATGCGAGCATCCGGGCGGTGGCTGCGAGGCCCGCCTCATCCGGCACCGGGTGGGCGGCCTCGACAATCTCGATTCCCTGACAGGACCGAGCATAGCCATAGCGCGTGATGACGAGGCCCTCGCAGGGGCCCCAGGCCGCCTCGACGGCTTCGGCCATGCGCGCGCTCGCCTTGCCAGCGCCGATCACGATCACGCGTCCCTTCGGCTTCTCCGGCAGGTAATCTTTCAGCGAACGCATGGGATCGGCGACTTCGACGGCCCGATCGAACAGGCGTCGAAGGAAGAGGTCGGGTCGATGGATCATGGTATGTCCTTCAAGCCGCTGGTGTCGCGGATGACGAGCTCCACCGCCGTGAGCGTCTCCGGCTCGGGACGTTTGCCCTCCTCCAGCCAGGCCAGGATCGTGGCCGCGATGCTGCGGCCAAATGCGGCGATGCCGCAATGGACGGTGGAGAGCGCCGGAAAGACCTGGCTGCATTCCTCGATATCATCGAAGCCGACCATGCGGAAATCCTGCCCGACATTGCGCTTCAGCTTGGCAAAGCCCGACAGCATGCCGAGTGCAACCAGATCGTTGAAACAGATCGCGGCGTCGATCTCCGGATGGGTGCGTGTCAGTTCCTCGGCCGCCTCGCGGCCGAAGCTGCGGCTTGCCCGGCCCGAGAGCACAAACGGCTCCATGCCGGCTTCGGTGAGCGCCTCGAAGTAGCCAGTCATGCGCTCGCGCGTGACGGCGCGGTCGGCGAGACCGCCGACAAAGGCGATGCGGCGGGGCGAAAAGGAGAGGAGATGCCGGACGGCCAAAAGGCTACCCAAGCGGTAGTCGGGGGCGGCAAAGGGGAACTGCTCGACGCGAGGATCGACCTTGCGCAGTACCTGCATGGTCGGAATACCGCCGCGCGCAATCGCATCAAATGTGCTGCATTCATCGCCATAGGTCGGGGACAGGACCAGCGCAGAAACGCCGTGCTCGATCATCGCGCCGACGACCTGGGCCTGGACGGCCGGGTCTTCGTCAGTGTTGGCAACGACCGTGGCATAGCCTCGCGCGGACAGGGCCATCTGCAGCGAGGTCGCGAATTCCGTGAAGAACGGGTTGCGGAGATCGTTGATGACGAGGCCGATCAGCCCGACATTCGAAGACCGGAGGTTGGCGGCAGCGCGGTTATAGACATAACCCACCTTGTCCATGGCCTCACGCACCAAGCGGCGCGTCTCCTCCTTGACCAGCGGACTGTTCTGCAGGACGAGGCTGACGGTGGATTTGGAAATCCCCGCCACGCGTGCCACATCGATGATCGTCGGCCGCCGCTCCATGCCCGTCAGTAGACTCCGTTCAACTCAGCCAAGACCCGCATCCTTCTCACGGCAAGCTCCGGATCGGCAAGCAGATTTGCCTGATCGGCCAGGCGGAAAACCTCCGCGTAGTGGACGACATCGCGGCTCGACTGGAAGCCCGCCGGCATGATGAAATGCCGCTGGTGGCCATTCAGCCAAGCGAGAAAGGCAATACCAGCCTTGTAGAAGCGGGTCGGGGCGCGGAAGATTTCGCGGCTGAGCGGTACGGTCGGTTTCAGCAGGCGGTGATAGGTTTCAAGATCGCCGGCAGCCAGCGCGTCAAGCGCCTGCGAGGCCGCCGGTGCGATGGCGGCGAAGATGCCGAGCAGCGCATGGGAATAATGTTTGCTGTCGCCGGCGACCAGGTCGGCATAGTTGAAGTCGTCGCCGGTGTAGAGCCGCACACCCTCCGGCAGGCGGGCGCGAAACGCCTCTTCATGCGCCTGATCGAGCAGCGAAATCTTGATGCCGTCGACCTTGCCGGGGTTCTCGCCGATCAGGTCGAGCACGAAGTCGCTTGCGAAGGCGACGTCCTCGCTGCCCCAATAGCCCTTCAACGCCGGATCGAACATGTCGCCCAGCCAGTGCAGGATGACGGGTTCGCGCGCGCCGTCGATCAGCCGGCGGTAGACGGAGCGGTAGACATCCGGCCCGGCTCCCATGGCGGGGAAGGCGCGCGAGGCCATCAGGATCAACTGACCGCCGGCGGCCTCGATCGCTTCCGCCTGCGTCTGATAGGCGGCTGCAATTTTGTCCGCGGTGGTGAGGTCGGCGAGCGTCAGATGATCAGTCCCGGCCCCACAGGCGACGCGCGGCTTCATCGGATGCGCCTTAGCGGCCACCATCGTCCGCTGGATCAGTTCCAGCGCCGTCGGCCAATCGACCCCCATGCCGCGTTGGGCCGTGTCCATGGCTTCGGCGAGACCGAGGCCCTGATCCCAGAGCGAGGTGCGGAAGGCAAGCGTGCCATCCCAGTCGACCGCCGGTCGCGTGTCCCAGGGATTACGTTCGCTGAGAGGATCGGAGACGACATGGGCAGCGGCAAAGGCTGTGCGGGTGAGCGGATGCATAGGCGCGCGTGGTGTCAGCGGCGTTCCGGTGAGGTGATAGTCTTCGATGCGGCCATCGGCGGTGGGCAAGGCAATCATGTAGGAGATCCCTGAGTTTGAACGGCGAGGTCGAAGACGAGGATGCCGTCGAGACCACCCTCGGCATGGACAACCAGACGAGCACCGAAGCGCTTGTGGTCCGGATGGACCTGGTAGGCTTCGAGGGCTGCCCAGTCGGTGAAATCGGCGACGAAGCCGTGCAGATAGCCGCGTTCGATGCGCTCCGGGCTTTCGCTGCGGCCCGATGTGATCGACAGCAGCCCCGTCACCTTGCCTTCGATCTGATGCAACTCGGCGAAGAGGTCTTCGATGACGGCAGGCGAGACCGTCGGCTGGAAACGGATGAGCACGATGTGGCGGATCATTGCGACACTCCGTGATCGGCCTTGATCATGTCAGCTGCCTTTTCGGCGATCATGATGGTCGGTGCATTGGTGTTGGACGAGACTACGGTTGGCATGATCGAGGCGTCGATGACGCGCAGGCCTTCGATACCGTTGAAGCGCAGACGCGGATCGACGACGGCCTCAGGGTCCGAGCCCATGCGGCAAGTGCCGGCGGGGTGATGATCGGTCTTCGAATGGCGGCAGGCATAGTTGAAATAGTCCTGGTCGCTTTGCACATCCGGCCCCGGAAGGCGCTCGGCCTTTACATAAGGCTTCAAGGCATCCTGGCGCATGATGTCTCGGGCGATCTTCAGGCCACGGATCGACATTTCGCGGTCGTGTGGATCTGCCCAGTAGTTGGGGTCGATCAACGGTGCTGAGAGCGGATCGGCCGAGCCGAGCCGGACGGTGCCGCGTGACCTCGGGCGGAGATAGGCGGAATTCAGCGTGACGCCACCATTGGCCATGGCTGCCACACCGGCCTCGATGCCGGAGCCGAGGCCGAGATGGAACTGGATATCCGGCGAGCGGGCTTCCGGATCGGCATACCAGAACCCGCCCGTTTCAAAGAGGCTCGAGGCGACCGGACCACTCTTCGTCAGCAGATACTGCAGGCCGGCGAGCACCGAGAGATGCGGCTTGGCGAAGCGGTCATAGGTATGCGGCCCGCTGCATTCGGCGATGACGAAGAGATCGAGATGGTCCTGCAGATTGGAGCCGACGCCGGGCTGGTCGAAGACGATGGGAACGCCGACCGAAGCCAGATGGTCGGCAGAGCCGATGCCTGAGAGCATCAGGAGGCGCGGACTGCCGATTGCGCCCGACGAGAGCAGCACCTCCCGTTCGGCACGCACCACGCCGTCACCGGCGAGTTCAACACCGACTGCGCGCCCGTTTTCGACCACGAGCTTCAGCACCTGCGCATCCGTGCGTATGGTGAGGTTGGGGCGTTTGCGTGCGGGGTTGAGATAGGCAATCGAGGCCGAGGAGCGGCGAACATTGCGCTGAGTCAGCTGGTAGTATCCGACACCATCCTGCGTTTCGCCCGTCATGTCGCCATTGAAGGGGATGCCGAGTTCGGCTGCCGCCTTGAAGTAGGCCTCGCAGATCGGCAGCGGCGCCGAAGGCTTGCTGACACCGAGCGGCCCGCCCTTGCCGTGATAGCGGTTGTCGAAGCTGTCATTGTCCTCGGCCTTGCGAAAGTAAGGCAGGACGTCCTCATAGGACCAGCCTTCGCAGCCCATCTGGCGCCAGTCGTCGTAGTCGAGCGCATTGCCACGGGTATAGATCTGCGCATTGATGCTGGAACCGCCGCCGATGACCTTTGCCTGGGTGTAGCGGATCACCATGTTGTTCATGTGCCGCTGCGGCACCGTGCTCCACCCCCAGCTGCCGATACCCTTGGTCATCTTCGCAAAACCTGCGGGCAGATGGTAGAAGGGATGCCAGTCGCGCCCGCCTGCCTCGAGCAGGAGCACGTTGAAATCGGGATTTTCCGACAGCCGGGCCGCAAGCACCGAGCCCGCCGAACCGCCACCGACAATGATGAAATCAAAAGCTTGCCGCATACAAATCTCCTAGAGGCGGGCCAAGGACAGGCCGCCGTCGACCGGAATGACGGCCCCATTGGCGAAGGCGAAACGTCCTTCCGCCAGCGGCACGACCACACTGCCGATATCGACCGGCTGGCCCCAACGTTGCGCCGGGACGAGCCCGCCCTCGATCCGCGCCGTGTATTTGTCCTTCACGCCCGCCGTCATCTCCGTCTCGATGATACCGGGTCTGAGTTCAAAAACGCCGATGCCATGCGGCGCCAGGCGCAGTGCGAAGAGCTCCGCCATCATGCCGGCACCGGCCTTGGAGATGCAGTATTCCGCCCGCTCGATCGAAGCCATGCTGGCGCTCACCGAGGTCACGAAGACGATCGAACGATAGCTGTCGGACGGGGCCTTCAGCATGCGCCGCGCGACCTCCTGGGCGAGGAAAAAGGCGCCGCGCAGATTGACGCCTAGCACGAAGTCGAAGCTGTCGGGCGCGAGCTCCAGCATGTCGCCGCGCACCTTGGCGGGCACGCCGGCATTCGACACGAAGGTGGTGACTGGGCCGAGGCGTGCTTCAACCTGGTCTAGGACCAAGGCGACGTTGTCGATATCCTGAAGGTCGTGGCGGATATAGATCGCAGCATCGCCCAGTTCCGCAAGCGCTGCCTGTACCTGTGGCGCATCGTCTTCGGACCTCGACGCGAGCGCGAGCTTATAGCCGGCGCCGGCTAGCTCGCGGGCGATGCCGAGGCCGATGCCCTGCTGGCCTCCGGTGATGAGTGCGACCTTGCTCACGGCTTAAACTCCGTTTCGATGATGTGCTGGCCCGACCGCAGGGCGAGTGCGGCGATTGTCAGGGCCGGGTTGACGGCGGCCGAGGTTGGCAGGATGGATGCGTCGACGATGAAGAGATTGCGATGATCGTGGCTGCGCCCGAAACTATCGACCACGCTCGTCATCGGGTCCGAACCCATGCGCGCCGTGCCGCATTGGTGGGAGGGCGTGCGCCGGTCGAAGGGACGCGAGAGCACGACCGGGTAGCCGGCTTTCCGGATCAGTGACTTCAGCCTGTCGACCAGAGCGAGATGCGCCTCCCAGTTCGACCGCTTCCAGTCGAGCATGATCCGACCGTTCCGGACCGTCACGCGGCTCTCCGGGTTGGGCAGATCCTCGGACATGGCATAGAGATCGATCGATCTATCCGCGATCCAGTGGGCGAGCGGGCGCGGCAGCGGCGAACTCACAGCGAGGATCGGGCCGGTGATCTTGCCGAGCAGCTGGATATTGCCGAGCGGTTCGCCATTCGGTCCGCCCGTCAGGTAGAAGTCGTTGACCAGCAGGGTCTTCTGATAGATCGACGAATTGCGCCTGAAAGGGTGGAGCGCCAGGACCGCCGAACAATTGTGGTTCATGAAGTTGCGACCAACCTGGTCGGAGCGGTTTGCGAGACCTTGCGGTTGGTTTTCATCCGCCGATGAAAGCAGGATGGCAGCGCTTCTGACGGCACCGGCCGAGAGAACCACCAGCGGTGCCGAAAGCACCTTTTTCGCGCCGTGGTCCAAGACCTCGACCCCGGTGATCTGACCGCCCTCTCCCGCCAGCAGGCGCGTGACTTCGCATCCCGTCGTAAGCGATACGTTGGGATGGCGAAGCGCGTGCGCGAGGCTAACGGTCTCCGCATCCTTCTTGCCGCCGCAGGTATCCGGGAAGGCGTCCCAGGTCGTTTTCCCATGGGCGAGCCATTGGTCGATATCGACACCAAGTGGCAGGGAAGCCGGGTGGAGACCGACGGATTTTAACCGACGGCGCAGATCGGCGATAGTGGGCTCGTCAGGTACGGGGCGATGGTCATAGCTTCTGGAATGGGGCGGTTCCGTCGGGTCTTCGCCCAGTGTTCCCCGGACTTCGAACAGGTGTTCGGCCCTCTGATACCAGGGCTCCAGACTGTCGTAACCGATTGGCCAGCCCGGCGTCGTGCCGCCCAGATGGCGCAGGGGGGAGAAATCTTCGCGGCGATAGCGCAGCAGCACAGCGCCGTAGAATTTCGAATTGCCGCCGACATTGTAGTAATTGCCGGGATTGAAGAGCTGGTTGTCGCCATCCAGCCACTCCTCCTTCGGCCTGAAATGTGACTTGCCGAAAATGGCTTCCGGATCCCGGTCTGCCGGCGACGGCTGCAGCCTTTCGCCCTTCTCGACGATCAGGATTCGCCTGCCCGTCGGTGCAAGCTGTGCGGCAAGCGTTGCGCCCCCCATGCCGGAACCGATGATGATGACGTCTGCGTCGCTCATGGCTTTATGCGCTCTTCCGTCTTGGGATCGAAGGCCACGGCCTTTTCCATGTTGACCGCGAATTCGAAATCGTCGCCACCTGATATATCGACATCGGCGCGCATACGGGCGATCACATCCTTGCCGCCAAGGCCCATGGTTACGAAGGTGTCGGAACCTGCGGGCTCGGTGACGATGACACGGTTCTTCAGGCTGACGATGTTCTGCGATTTGCGGTCGGCACCTTCGGGATCGGTGATCGCCTCCGGTCGGATGCCGAGCAGGATCTCCCGTCCGTCCCAAGCGGCAAGACTCGGCTGGCTGAAGGCGAGCAGGCTCTTCGATCCATCGCCCAACACGACTTCGGCATGGGGCGCGCCATCGCGAACAACGACACGTGCCGGCACGACATTCATCGCCGGGCTTCCCATGAAGGTGGCGACGAAGACATTGGCCGGGGTGTCGTAGATTTCCTTCGGCGTGCCGAGCTGCTGGATATAGCCCTTGTTCATGACCGCGATGCGGGTCGAGAGCGTCATCGCCTCGATCTGGTCGTGGGTGACGTAGACGATAGTGCGCTTGAGCTTGGCATGCAGCTTCTTGATTTCGGTGCGCATGTCGACGCGCAGCTTGGCATCCAGGTTGGACAGCGGCTCGTCGAAGAGGAAAACGTCGGGATCGCGCACCAGCGCGCGGCCCATGGCCACACGCTGACGCTGCCCGCCGGACAGCTGGCCCGGCTTGCGGTCGGTCAGGTGATCGATCTGCAGCAGCTTGGCGACATCGAGCAATGCCTTGTCCCGTTCCGGCTTCGGCACACCATGCATCTCAAGGCCAAAGGTGATGTTCTGGCCGACGGTCATGTTGGGGTAGAGCGCATAGGACTGGAAGACCATGGCGATGTTGCGCTTCGACGGATGGACCCCGTTGATGACGCGGTCCTTGATCGCGATTTCGCCCGACGAGATGCCCTCCAGGCCCGCGATCATGCCGAGAAGGGTCGACTTGCCGCAGCCGGAGGGGCCGACGAGCACGAGGAACTCGCCCTCCTCCACCGAGATGTCCACGCGATGCAGGACTTCGAGCTGTCCGTAGGACTTGGTGACGTTCCGGATGTCGAGAAAGCCCATGATCTTATCCTTTGACTGAACCGGCCATCAGTCCGCGCACGAAATAGCGCCCGGCGACGACGTAAACGAGAAGGGTGGGAAGGGCGGCGATGATCGCGCCCGCGAAGTGGACGTTGTATTCCTTCACACCCGTGGAGGACTGAACGAGGTTGTTGAGTGCTGCCGTCATCGGCTGGCTGGTGCCGCCGAAGGAGACGCCGAACAGGAAGTCGTTCCAGATGTTGGTGAACTGCCAGATGACGGAGACGACGGTGATCGGGCCGGAGACCGGCAGCAGGATGCGCCAGAAGATGCGGAAGAAACCGGCGCCGTCGATCTGCGCCGCCTTGACCAGTTCCGTCGGGAAGGTGGCGTAGTAGTTGCGGTAATAGAGCGTGGTGAAGCCGATGCCGTAGACCACATGCACCAGGACCAGTCCGGGAACCGTGCCGGCGAGACCGAGTTTGCCGAGCACCAGCGCCATCGGGATCAGCACGATCTGAAACGGAATGAAGCAGGAGAACAGCATCAGCCCGAAGACGATGGTGTCGCCGCGGAAGCGCCATTTGGTGAGCACATAACCATTGAGCGCACCGAGGATCGTCGAGATGGCGACAGCGGGGACGACCATCAGGATCGAGTTCAGGAAGTAGGGCTTGAGGCCGGTGGGCGACACGCCGATCTGGGCGGTCGACCAGGCGGAGCGCCAGGCATCGAGCGTCCAGGTTTCCGGCAGCGCCATCATGTTGCCGCCGGTGATTTCTGACAGCGGCTTCAGCGAGTTGATGCCCATCACATAGAGCGGCAGCAGGTAGAAAAGCGCGAAGAGGAGAAGCACCAGATAGATGAAGGTGCGGGTGACGCGACCGGTCCTGACGGCGGTGTCCTGGCTGACGGCAGACATCAGTTCTTCTCCTTCAGTTCGGCATAGAGATAGGGAACCATGATGGCCGCGATGGTCATCAGCATGATCACGGCCGAGGCAGAGCCGACGCCCATCTGGTTGCGGGTGAAGGTGTAGGAATACATGAAGGTCGCGGGCATCTCGGTGGCGCGGCCCGGGCCACCGCCGGTCAGCGCAATCACGAGGTCGTAAGACTTGATCGCGAGGTGACTGAGGATGACGAAGGCGGAGAGAAAGGCCGGTCGCAGCATCGGGATGACGATGCGCCGGTAAAGCTGGAAGCTCGAGGCACCGTCGATCTGGGCGGCCTTCAGGATCTCGTTGTCGATGCCCCGCAGGCCTGCGAGGAACATGGCCATGACAAAGCCGCTGGTCTGCCAGACCGCCGCGATAACGATGGTGTAGACCGCCATGTCATTGTCCTTGATCCAGGTGAAGGAGAAACTCTCCCAGCCCCAGAGGCGCATGATGCGTTCGAGACCGATGCCCGGATCGAGGAACCACTTCCAGGCGGTACCGGTGACGATGAAGGACAAAGCCATCGGATAGAGATAGATCGGACGCAGCAGCCCCTCGCCCCTTATCTTTTGGTCGAGGAAGATCGCGAGCATCAAGCCGAGTGCGGTGCAGATGACGATGTAGAGGCTTGCGAAGATCGCGATGTTGCTGATCGCGATGTGCCAATTCTCCTGGGCCCAGAGCCGGCTGTAATTGGTGAGGCCGACGAAGGTGTAGAGCGGCAGCATCTTGGAGCCGGTAAGGGACAGGAAGATGGTGAACAGGATGAAGCCGTAGACGAACAGCAGGGTAACGGCGAAGGACGGTGCCAGCACCACCTTGGGCAGCCAATCCTGGATGCGCGTGCGCAGGTCAGCCCCGGTCGAGCTTGTCATGAAGGTTCTCCCTGTAGGGTACGAATAGACCGACGCCGCCTCACCTGGCGGACGGCGTCGGAGGTGTCACAGGCAACGAGGAGCGTTGCCCGCGACGGGGAGGTTACTTCGCAGCGGCGACGGCTTCGCCGAGCGCCTTGGCGGCCTCAGCGCCATCCTTGAAGCCACCATTGAAGGCCTTGGTCACAACGTCATAGACGGCGTTCTTCACGGCGGCCGGTGCTGCATGGCCATGGGCCATGGAGCCGAAGAGCGAACCGGCCGAGCTTGCTTCCGCCAGATCCTTCATGCCCTTCTTGCCGCAATCGTCGAAATCCGTGTCCGGCACGTCGGTGCGGGCCGGGACCGATCCCTTGACGACGTTGAAGGCCGACTGGAATTTCGGGCTTTCGATCGACGAGGCCATGGCCATCTGTGCCTTGATCTTGTCGTCGCCCGAGACGTTGAACATCGCGAACTGGTCCGAGTTGAACGTCACCGACCCCTGCGTTCCGGGGAAGCGGATGCAGACGAAGTCTTCACCCGGCTTCTTGCCGGCCATCAGGAATTCGCCTTTGGCCCAGTCGCCCATCATCTGCATGCCGGCCTTGCCGTCGATGACCATGGCCGAGGCCAGGTTCCAGTCACGGCCCGAGAAGTTGTCGTCGACATAGCTGCGCAGCTTGATCAGGCGATCGAAGGCATCGGCCATGTCGGGACCGGTGAGTGTCGCTTCGTCGAGATCGACGAAGGCCTTCTTGTAGAAATCGTTGCCCTTGGAGAGAACGACGCCATCGAAGACGGTCGCGTCCTGCCACGGCTGGCCACCATGGGCGAGCGGGGTGATGCCGTTTGCCTTCATCTTGTCGAGAACGGCGACGAGTTCGTCCCAGCTCTCGGGCGCCTTGCCACCGGCAGCATCGAGAGCGGCCTTGTTGATCCAGACCCAGTTGGTCGAATGCACGTTGACGGGCGCTGCGATCCAGTGGCCGTCATACTTCGAGAACTTCTGCAGCGCTTCCGGCACGACCTTGTCCCAGCCTTCGGCAGTGGCGACTTCGTCGAGATTGCCGAGTGCGCCCTGCTCTGCCCAGTCGAGGATGTCGAAACCGAGCATCTGGACGGCGGTCGGCGGATCGCCTGCGGTGACACGGGCACGCAGCGCGGTCATGGCCGCTTCACCGCCGCCACCGGCGACCGGCATGTCGACCCAGCCGATCCCCTTGCTGTTCAGATCCTCCTTCAGAACGTTCAGGGCTGCGGCTTCACCGCCCGAGGTCCACCAGTGGAGCACCTCCACATCGGTGGCATGAGAGATGCCGGCGGTGCCCGCCAGCATGGTTCCGGTAATCAGCATGGTCTTGAAAAGGCTACGCATGTTTTCCTCCTGTTTGATGCGTTGCTTTCAATCGTTCCGGAAGTCAGTCGCCACCCAGTTCGGCCTGGTCTTGCCGATGCGCATCACGACGGATTTGATCTCCAGGAATTCATCGAGGCCGTAGCGGCCATTCTCGCGGCCTTGGCCGCTCTGCTTGAAGCCGCCGAAGGCGACCTCCGGAAAACCATCCATCCAGGTGTTGGTCCAGACGGTGCCGGCTTCCGCGCGGCGGGCGAAGGCAAGGCAGGTGTGGACGTTCTCGCTCCAGACGCCCGCCGACAGGCCATAGGACGCGTCATTGACGAGGGAGATGGCCTCTTCCAGAGTCTTGAATGTGAGAACCGCAAGCACCGGGCCGAAGACCTCCTCGCGGGCAATCGGCATATCGGGGCTGATATTCGTGACGACAGTCGGGGAGAAGAAATCACCGGGCAGGCCGGGATGGTGGACGGCTTCCCCGCCCAGGGCAAGCTTTGCACCTGAGGCGACCGCATCGCGCACGTAAGCCCCGATCTTCTGCTGATGAGCCGGAGAGATGATAGCGCCGACCTGGGTCTCGGGATTGAGCGGATCGCCGAATGCGACCTTGCGGGAAAGCGCTACGACCTTTTCGACCAGGGCTTCCGCTATATCTTCATGCACGATGATGCGGCTGCCGGAATTGCAGCATTCGCCGGCGTTGAAATAGACGCCAAAGGTGATGGCGTCGGCGGCGGCATCGAGATCGGCATCCGGGAAAATGACCTGCGGGTTCTTGCCGCCGAGTTCGAGCGCGACCTTTTTCAGCGTCTTCGAGGCGGCCGCACTGATCGCCTTGCCGACGGCGGTGGAGCCGGTGAAGCTCACCATGTCGACATGCGGATGCTCCGCCATCAGCGCGCCGACCGGCTGGCCGAAGCCAAGGACTATGTTGACGACGCCAGCGGGCAATCCGGCTTCAATCAGCAGCTCTCCCAGCATCACCGTCGTCGACGGCGTCATTTCCGACGGCTTGATCACGCAGGTGCAGCCGGCTGCGAGCGCAAAGGGCAGCTTCTGGCTGAGGATCCAGAAGGGGAAGTTCCACGGTGTGATGATCGAGACGACGCCGATCGGTTCTTTAAGCACCACGGCCAGCATGTCCTCGCCGAGCGAATTGTGGCTGTCGCCATGCAGCGTGCGGGCGAGCGCTGCCGCATAGCGCCAGAGGTCGGCGGCGCCAGCGACTTCGCCGCGGGCCTGGGAAATCGGCTTGCCGCTTTCGAGCGTTTCGAGGAGCGCCATGCGCTCGACATTGGCTTCGATGAGATCGGCGACCTTCAGCAGCAACGTCGAGCGTTCCTTGCCGGTCGCACGGCTCCACTTGCCATCGTCGAAGGCCCGCCGGGTGGCGGCAATCGCGGCTTCCGTTTCCGCCGTGCCGCCACGCGCAGAGCGGCTGACGACAACGCCATGCGAGGGCGAAATCCTGTCGAAGGTCGCGCCATCGGCGCTTCCCTGCCAGATCCCGTCGATCAGGTGACGGCCTTCGAAGGGCGCCTTTGGCAGCGGATGGGCGACGGCAGCGGTCATGGTCATGTCGTTCATGTCATTCTCCCGAAAATGCGGGTTTGCGTTTCGCCCTGAAGGCGGCGACACCTTCGTCGCGATCGGCACTGGCGGCAATTGCGGCGCTTCCGAGCGCCTCGATCATCGCATCGCGGTCTTCGCCCCGGCCGGCGTGGATCATGAATTTGGAGACCTCGACGGCGCGCGGAGAAAGACCGAGAACCGACTGAGCCATGCTTCTGACCGTCTCTGCGGGGCTTGCCGAAACCTCAGCGACGAAGCCGAAGGCCTGGGCGCGCTCGGCGGAAATCCGCCGGCCAAACAGGGCCATCTCCTTCAGTATCGGTTCCGGCAGCAACCGGGCCAGCCGCTGCGTGCCGGACCAGCCGGGCACGATGCCGACATGGGCTTCTGGAAGGGCAATCGTGGCTGATGGCGCCATGACCCTGATGTCGCAAGCGGCGGCGAGTTCCAGACCGCCGCCGAAGGCATGACCTGCCATGGCCGCGATCACCGGCTTCGACAGGCGTGCCAGACGATCGAAGATGCGATGCCCGTCGCGTACCCAGTGGCGAGCAAATTCGGCAGGCGTCAGGTCGCCCCAGGCATTGATGTCAGCCCCCGCGCAAAAGGCGCGCTCGCCTTCTGCCGTGACGATGACGCAGCGGAGGTCAGCCATGCGCTCCAGATGCTCGAGATGGCTGGAAAGCTGTTCCAGCATCTCGACCGTGAAGGCATTAAGCTTGGCCGGATTGTCCAGTCGGATCTCGGCAATTCCTTTGGCAATCTCCAAGTGAACGGCGCTCATGGTGTCCACCCCATCGGATCCCTCGACAGGAGCGCCTTGGAGATGACCCGCGCCTCCGGCGCGACGATCACTCGGCCCTGCGATGCCGCTACGATGTCCCGTTCCGGATCGATGCCCGGCATGATCTCGGTCGCGACGAGCCCGGTTTCCGTCAGGCGCATGACGCATCGCTCGGTAATGTAGAGCACATCCTGTCCCTGCTCACGGGCTCTTTTCCCGGAGAAGGTGACATGCTCCACCTTGTCGACCATCTTTGTGAACTTGCCGGGACTGCGGACATGGATGCCGTCTTCCGTCAGTTCGACGGCCGCACCGGCCTCGAACCAGCCGGAGAAGACGATCTTCTTTGCGTGCGCCGTGATATCGACGAAGCCGCCGCAGCCGGCAGTCAGATAGGGTTTCTTGCCGAGTTTGGAGACATTCACATTGCCCTCCACATCCACCTCCAGGAACGAGAGGAAGGACACGTCAAAGCCGCCACCCTGAAAGTAGATGAACTGCTGCGGTGACGGCACGAAAGCATCGGCATTCGAGGCGCAGCCAAAGGCGAAGTCAGTGAGCGGCATGCCGCCGACGGCACCCTGCTCGATCGCCCAGGTTACAGCCTCGGGATGCCCCTCCTCCAGCAAAATGCGCGGCACCTGCGCGCTGATGCCGAAGCCGAGATTGGCCGTCATGCCGGACTTCAATTCAAGCGCGGCCCGGCGGGCGATCACCTTCTCGACGCCATGTTCGGCGAGCTTGAAGCTCGACCAGGGCCGCATGATCTGACCCGAGATTGCCGGATCATAGGGCGTCTCGCAGGTCTGCTTCTGCTCGGGATCGAGAACGACGAGATCGACGAGATGACCGGGCACGCGCACATCATGCGGGCGCAGACTGCCGGCTGCCGTCATGCGGCTCACCTGGGCAATGACGAGGCCGCCATTGTTGCGTGTCGCAATCGCCTGTTCCAGTCCGCCGAGATAGGCGCCCTCGTGCTCGTAGGTGAGATTGCCGCGCTCATCGGCCGTGGTGGCCCTGAGAATGCAGGCATCCGGGTAGATGTTGGGGAAGTGCAGCCAGGTTTGGCCAGCGAATTCGACGCGGCTGACGATGGGGTGGGCGGAAGCGCTTTCGTTCATCGCGCAGCCTTCGCGGATCGGATCGACGAAGGTGTCGAGGCCGATGCGGGTCAGCACGCCGGGACGCCGGGCAGCCGCTTCACGGTGCATGTCGAACATGATGCCGGAGGGGACGTTATAGGCCTCGACCCTGTCTTCGACGACCATCCTCCAGATCTCGGGCATCGGCAGGCTCGACGGACCGGATGGATAGGAACCGGCAAGAACGCGACTGATCAGCCCGTCTTTTGCGATATGGTCGATGCCCTTCACCCCATACATGTCGCCGGCGGCGATCGGATGCAGCATGGTGAGATTGCGCGGGTGACTCTCGGCGTCGAAACGGCGGCCGAGGGCGGCCAAAACGAAATCCGGGCAGCCAAGCGCCGATGACGAAGACACCGTGACGACGGCGCCATCCGGGATGCGCGAGACGGCCTCGGCGGGGGCAACAAGCTTGCTCAACGGACACCTCCGTAATTCACGTCGATCCGAACACCGCGCGCGGCTGCATCGCGCACGGCAAGCGCGACGGCTAGCGACTTCACGCCATCGCGGCCGGTGGCTGCCGGCTCGCCATCGCCGGCGACGGCGGCATGAAAGCGCCGAACGCCTTCCGCATAGAGATCATGGTGGTCGAAGCCGATCGCCTCGCGACCGGAGGCCGTCACCAGTTCGATGGAGCCGATCGGGTTCTGCGTCATGACATCCCGAGCGAAGATCGACCCTTCCGTGCCGTGCACTTCGAGACCCGAGCCAGCGAAGGGATGGGTGAAACTTTCATGGCTCATCACCATGGCGCCCGAGGGCATGGCCCAGACGGACATGGCGGAATCTTCGACACCTTCGCCGAGGCCGGAACTCGCCATTTGTGCCACGACCGAAACCGGATCTTCGCCGAGCAGAAAACGGGCGACATCGGCGTCGTGGACGGTGATGTCGGGAATGACCCCGCCGCCGGCATCCGGGGCATTAATCCGCCACCCCTGAAGGTGCGGCGGCAGAAAGACGGCGTGGTGGAGACGCAAGGAAAGGACGCGACCGATGCGGCCGGAGGCGATAAGTGCGCGCATGGCACGGTGACTGCCGGAGCAGCGCAGATGGTGATTGGTGGCGAAGACGAGCCCGGCCTCTTCGGCGGCGCGCACCATCGCGCTGGCATCATCGAGTGCCAGCGCCAGGGGCTTTTCGCAGAACACATGCTTCCCGGCCTTTATGGCGGCGAGTGCCTGCGGCAGATGCTTTTCATTGGTGGTCGAGATGTAGACGACGTCGACTTGCGGGTTTGCCAGAAGCTCGTCCAGGTCGGTGCCTGATCCCGGGATCTGGTGCTCGTCGGCTAATTCACGGGCACGCTCCGCCGATCCGCTCAAGACGCTAACAATCTCGCCTTGCTGAGCGCGGATCGCGCCGACCATGTATTGGCGCGCGATTGTGCTGGCTCCGATCAGGGCCCACCGCATTGCAATTTCCTCCCATCCCCTCCAATTGGATCGTTCCAATATTAATGGAACGTTCCAACAAGCATGTCAATCGAAAATTTTACAAGGTCAGCGCTGATGCCATGTCGATCGCGACGATGGACACTCTAAACTGCGATCCCGGACCTTCCCGCAGATCCTTTCCCGACGCCCAAGTTTATGCTGTTTGACGAGCCGACATCCGCATTCAACCCGGAGAGCCCAAAGAAGCCCTCGATTCGATGGCCGCGCTCGCTGAAGCAGGCATGACTACGGTTGTCCTGCCGCAGGAGATGGGCGCGCAGAGTGGGTGACCCCGTTGTTGATACGGAAGAGTGGCAGATTAACCAGATCCACGAGCCTGCCGCTTCTTCGTTCCTCCTGGGCGAGAGTAATAAGCGCTGGCGACTATCATGCACGAGTACCGAAACAGTCGTTTCTGCTCGTCTCTAGCCCAAGTAAAGCAGAGGTAGCGAAACTGCACTAAGTTTCCGCGCCTTGCTCTTGAAGGGATTCCAACCACCGACCCGATTGTCCATGGACAAAGCGGTGGATATCGAGACCATTCCACTGCTTAAGTGACCTGCTCGGTGACTCTCTGCAACGAACCAGCCCGACTTGAGATGACCTTGCGAATTGCACTCAGGATGGGGTGCCTGATCCCCTCGCCGGCCAGTTCTGCAACAAGGTCATCAGCCTCGCTCACAATCCCTTCCGCCATTTGGGCAAGGTCGCGAACAAGGATGCGCTGAGAAGACTTGGTTTCGGGCACGAGTGTCGCCCAATGCTTCAGTTGGATGGTGTCGGGCACATCGCGGCCGCCAATCTTCATGGCAAGCCTCTTTGACAAGCGGGGATAAACGGCCGTGCAAACGACATCGTAGATCGGCGCCAGATCCGGTTCATCGGAGCCATAAAGTAGGGCGTAGTTCTTGCCGTGGGCATCAGCGTTGCCGACGAGATAATGGAAAATCAGCATGCGGATGAATTGCAACCGATCCGCGACAGGTCTAGCGCAGGCCTGGTCGATCAGCCTGAGAGCATGTTCTGTCCCCGGTCCGCCCTCGGCCTCATACTTCAGCTCCGGCGGGACGCTAAGGGCCTGGCAGAAGTCTTCCTGGTGTAGGCGCTCAATGATGCCGTCTGCAGCTTTCGTCCGATCATAACGCTCAACCAAGAGAAAGGCAGTCGCCCCGTCTAGGCGTATCTCGACCTGGGGTACCGGCAGCTTGAGGCGGGCAGCCAGCCGCATACAAAAATACTCGTTCTCCACCGTGCCTTCCAACGCCTGGATGACTGGTTTCAAGATATGGGTCGTTGGTCTGCCGTCTTTTGCCAAGGCAATGGAATCTCCATCCACAATGACCGCCAGTTTATCCTGCGCGCCGGCGAGCGATAGGCGAATGCCCTCGTCTCCGCCAAGCAAAGGCCGGGTCCGCAGCCTGCTGAGAATTTCATCCAGACGATCCGAAGTGAGAATTTCGGTGTGGGATCGGCCAGAAGGTTCGGGCGCCGTGCCTGTAGGGTAGAGTGACAAAGCACCTGCGCACTCGCCCCCGATAGCTTCCAGCAGCCCAAAGGCATTGCCTGCCGAGAGGCCGAGCGCACCAGCTAGGCGTTGCCGCGCGCCTTCGTCCGGCAAGAGACCGGAGAAAAACGGGCGCACCACCTGATCACCAAAGGGTTCTTCTTGCAGGGGCATCGAGAACGAGATCGCACGCGACCGCTGGTCCAGGAGATACGCGCCATCGTAGGCAAAAGTCAGCAGGCCGTCGTCAAGCCGGCCAAGCACGCCGGCCTTGGTTTCGCGAAAATAGACATCCAATTCGCGGGTCATGATCGAGGACCCTGGCGACGACCGACCGAAACAACGAGGCCCAAACCAGCCAGGACTTGCATCGCACGGCCAATCTGGCAGCTCTCTTTGCCGGCCTCGAGTTCACGCAGAAACCGTACGCCCACACCAATCACCCCGGCGAGTTGCTCCTGGGTTAACCCTTGCTGTTTGCGCTCCTGACGGATCAGCATGCCGAGGCTTTTTGTATCTTTGATCTTTTCCATAATCACCCCTATCGGGATGATTATATCATCAGATGGTGCAAAAAGAAGGCAAAAGAACCGATCGGGATGATTTTCGGATTATTGGCGCCAACTGATCGAAATAGAACCGATCGGGATGAATCTACAGCGCAAGACGTATCTTGGTGCTCTTGGTGCTCACTGCTTGAAGCAGTTCTCACGGTGCCATCTCAGGAACTGGGGATGTGGCCGCTCGAAGACCCTACTAGGCACGATCGCCTTCCCAGTCTTGTTGAGGAGTCCTTGAATGCTGCCAGGATCATTCGCCTGACGCGATATCAGGATATCAAGATCGTCCGAAAGACCAATCAGACCGCGATCAAACATCCAGTGTGCGGTACCCGAAAGAGCAATTCCGTTGGAAAGAATGTCAGGCCCGCTCGCTTCCACCGGCCGGATATGTGCGGCGTCGACCTCCGCCCGGCCACCACCGTTGATGAGCTTCAATCCCGTGATGGCGCATCGTTTGTCATAGGCGTGAAGAACGAGCCGGCGAAACAGCCGATTTCGAACGATCCGCGACGAGAGTTGCATAACCCGGTCGCGCTCCTGCTCAAACATGAACGGCGCTTGACCTTCATCTGCAAATCCATCGACCGCATGCGTCACCCCCGACTCATCCAGCCGAGGCAGTTCAGGCTCATGCTCGTCTATGCCAATCGATACGATGCGGTTAAAATCTGCTGCGGACATCGGCCGGACCGCAGCCTGTGCCCTGCCGGAAATACGGCCCTCTTCATTCAGCACGCCCCGCTCTATGACACCGTCTGGCCCACTGAACGGAACGGGATTGATGAAGTCGAGATAGCTGCCGTGTTCGATCAGCGCCAGATACATGCCGGGCGCCTTCGGATCAGGAATAATCCTTTCTACCTTGGCGACTGCAAAATAGCCGCGGGTCGCTGCGACTTTCCGAGGCTCGTAGTAGATGATCCAGTCACCCACACACGCCTGGACACGACCGAGATACTGGCCCGGGAACTGATATTGTTCAGCCGGGCTATCGTCGTAAATCGAATCTGACCGGTGAATGAAAACCCCGAATCCCATCTGCAATCTTTAGCATGAGGCTCTTGCTGCTTCATTTGAAATCTGGGGAGCTAAGCCTGGCCCCAAATGTTCGCCGCTGCGGCAATACCATTTGTTAAATGTCCGCTCCTACCCGCCCGCGCTCGGCACTGGTGCCGAGAGAACGGAATAAGAGCATGACAAAACAGGATCTTTCAACTCATCACTTTCAGCGAAAAATCTCGGATTTCTGCGAGGTGCGTATCGCGCCAATCGCGTCACAGCGAGTTCTGGAAAGCATTCGGCCCTATCTCGTTGGTCTTGTCATCCACCGCCGACCACCACCGATCGTTAGTGGCCGTATGGATTGGACGGCCATTGGCGAGGCATGCGGGATCGAAAACCAATTGACAGCCGATTTGAAGAAGGCGCTCCGTCCGGGACTGGACGCGATTATCCGCTGGCTCGGAGAACCGCCTGCCGCCGATGACATACAGTCGACGAAAACACGCACGAAATCGCGCAATGCCGTTCGGCGCGAGGTGGAAACTGCGACGCGTTCCAGACCGCGACAGATCCTCTCCGACAAGACCCCGGCTACCTCGTCATCAGTGCCGAGGGGAGCACAACCGAAACCAATCAGCCAATTCCCTGAGCCATTGTTTGAGGCGACCGATGATCCGGCGAGCTTTAGCGATGCGCTCGTTTATCACATGCGCCGGTTCGGCGAGAGCTACTGGCAACTCTACCGCGCCGTCGTTCGCCTGGGCGAGACGTTCGATGACAAGACTCTGCTGTCGTGGGTTCAGGGCGAGCGCGTGCCGCGATCTCTGACGAGCTTCGAGATCCTGTCCCGTATCGAGCGGCGTTACCGACTGGGACAGGGCTATTTCAAAGGGAAGCTGCCGCACCAATCCCGCTCCCTATACGGCCATGATATGGGCGACATCAGTGCGGCGGAACGGCGGCGATTTGCATGGCATCTTCCTGATAATTTCAGCAGCTTGCCGTTCTCCAAGCGGGAAGAAATCCTCGAATGGGTGCGCCGGGTCATCATCTCGGGCTCAACCGACTATCGTCGCTACCAGGCGGCGGCAACCAAACAGCGTTATGCAATTCGATTTCCAGGGATCACCTATGGCGGAGGCACCCTGTCTCCACGACCCCAAGTGAACTCGGACAGCACGAGCCACAATCCCGAGGCCTTTGAAGATCCTGATCTCCTGTCCGGCGTCGTCGATGCGCCGCCGCGGTTGGCTATGGAGATGGCCGATCTGATCCGCTTCAAGACATCGACGCTGACCGCAATCGGCTTCCAACGAAATGGAGTTTGGGGAGAGGAAACCGCATCCCAGAAGATCGAGCATCTCGGCCTCATGTTCGGTGCACTCGCGGCCTCACCCGCCAGCGTCGTCACAGGGCGCGGTGTGCCGCTTCGCCAACTAACCTTTGGCCTGTTGATCTTCCCAGGTGTGTGGGATTGGTACCTCCAATGGCGGGAGCAGCGCCGCGGCTTCTACACCAAATGGGAAGAAGACATGCTGATGGTGGCGCAAGCTCTCACGCGGGCGGAGGTGGGCTGGATCCGCCAGCATCCAGAGCTCCTGAAGAAGGTTCAGCCAATCGAAGGGCTGATCGCGCCGGAGGAAATAGAATTCGCAGCACGCGACTGGCACGGCGCCTGCGACGCATTCCATCGGCATGCTGCCAATCGCTCGAAGGAAATCCAGCGTGTCATGCGCGTGCACCGCGATCCGTTCGAGCCGATCATGGTGGTCCTTGAAGCAGACAGCCCACTATCGGAATACCGCAAGATAACAGATGAGATCCTGAAGCGTATGCCGGATGAAAACCGCTATCCTCGGGCAGCAGCCGAAGCAGTCCGATCTTTCCTTTTGCTGCGTCTCGGCCTGCATCTTGGGCTCAGGCAAAAGAACCTTCGCCAGCTTCGCTTGTGCCCACGCGGGCATTTCCCGACTTCAGAGCGACGGCTGGAAGACATGAAATGCGGTGAATTGCGCTGGAGCGATCGGGAAAACGGATGGGAGGTCCTCATCCCATCAATCGCCTTCAAGAACTCAGGCTCATCCTTCTTCGGACAAAAGCCGTTCCGGCTCATACTGCCGGATCTGCTCGACCTCTACAAATACCTCGAAGCCTATATCGATCGCCATCGCGGAGTGCTCCTCGGGTCGGCAAGAGATCCGGGCACTCTGTTCGTCAAGACGGTGAAGACGACCAGTCTGGACGCGGCATATGACTCCACGAAGTTTTATGAAGCCTGGCGCACCGTGGTCCAACGCTATGGGATCTACAATCCCTACACAGGCCGCGGAGCGATCAAGGGATTACTGCCGCACGGACCGCATAACCTTCGAGATATTCTGGCAACCCATATCCTCAAGCAGACCGGGTCATACGAGCAGGCAAGCTACGCCATTCAGGACACGCCGGATGTTGTTCAGCAGCACTATGGTCGCTTCCTGCCGCAGGACAAGGCGGCGCTAGCGGCGAAGATTCTCAATCAGGTTTGGGAAGCTGCATAGCCGCTGGGAAGAAGGACAGCTGCCAACGCGCCAAAGAGGCGATTGCCTTCAGAAGCGAAGTTGCCAGCTGGTGCGGAGCACGGGAGCCCGGGGCTTTCTCGGCAAGTTTGGCGTCACATGAGAGCCATCTTGTATCGCCGCCGCTGCTATGACAGAGGCCGTCGGCTTCAACCAGGATGTCATGATCGGCTGGGTTTACTGGGCGGGTGGTAAATGGTGACCGGATGAGGAGGCACTCAACATCCAGCCGGTCGATGAGATAGACGGGCCTCAGATGGCAGGACTCGCTGCAGCGCTTGCGAAGCCACTGTCAGGCAACATCTGTAATGTCTTGGGTCAATGAGCCACGGATCTATTTCGTGGTTTGCTGTCGTAGGTGGGACAGCCCCGTCAAGGGAGCAAAGATGCTAAGAACCCATAGGCCGATATGCGCGGCAAACAGTTTCTCCCTCGAGAAGCCGGTTTGTCTGACGGTGACGTATCTCAAGCCCCACCTGCGGCGGTTAATTGTGTTGTTCGATGAGAGTTATGAAGCACGATCCCGAACGGAAAGGCTGGAGCTGACTTTAGCTCCTCGTTTGATTTCGCTGCCCAAAGTAACACCAGCTTGCCAGGCGCACAACGATAGGTATTATATGCCATGCGACCCCTTCGCCAGGGACGGCACATATGTCCGTGAAAATGGACAAAACCTGTGCGACACCGTCCGGCGAATATCATTTTTTAGCTCCTCTGCCGGACGCAGGGAGAGTGCATTGTCGCGATTTCAGAAGATTGACAAGTCGAACCCGGATCCGCATTTGGGAAAGGAACCCGGATTCATGACACAAGAGATACTTGCCGTTTTCGGAGCTGCCGCCCCCACTGCGGTTGCTTATTGTGCTCTCGATGCTTGGATGGCTGGTGAAAAAACGGAATTCAAGGAGCTCGCAAACCTGTTTCAAAAGCTCAAGAACTGATTGGCATTTCGAGAGCATAGCCACGGCCTCTAATCGTGCGGATCAAGTTTGGCCCAGAAACGGAGAGTGCCCGGCGAATGTGACCCATATGGACGTCAACCGTACGTGGCTCGACCTCGGCCGCTCTTGGCCAGCAGGTCCTGATGAGATCCTCTCGGTCACATACCCTTGAAGGATGGAGCAGCAAACGGCGCAACAGCCGAAATTGCAGCGCCGTTAGCGGAACTTCTCGCCCGGCTCTCAGGACCTTAACTGCTCCGACATCCATGGAGAGATCGGCAAATTGAAGGATGCGGCCGGTATCTGTGGCTATCTTCAATGAGAGGCGGTGCCTCAACGGCCGAAGAAACCCCATTAGTAGGCCAGGGTTGAAGGGACTTTCGAGACGAAGCTCGCACGGATGGGAACACGCCTGCCCTAAGGAGTGGCATCGGTCTAGGCAAATGACACCCACGTGCGGAAGCTTTTCCCGTGCCGCGACGACGAAGGCGTCGAGAGCTGGTACCGGCCTTATCCGGTCTATGATCATCGCCGCAACAGACTTGGGATCGTCCAGTTGCTGAAGCTCGTCGAGCTCTGTCACAAGCACAGCATCGAAACCTTCATCCGCCAGGATATGACGAAGCAGGAGAAAGAGCTGTGCATCCGTTACACAGATCAAGATTTTCATAGGCTAACCCTGTTTAGAGGGGAGCAAATTCCCCACCGTTGACGTCGAGGATGGCGCCATTGATGAAGCCCGCCTCACTCGACGCGAGGAAAGTTATTGCGTGCGCGATGTCGTCAGGTGTGCCGAGGCGGCCAACGGGGACGCGCTCCAAGATCGCTGTGTTGACTGGACTATCTGCGGACCCCGCCATCTCTGTCAGAACACGCCCTGGTGCCACGACATTGATCGTGACCCCACTCCCAATGCTGCTCGCCACCAGCGAGCGACAAAGGCCGCTTAGTCCGGCTTTTGAGGCGACATAGGCCGCACCCGCCACTTTCGGTAGGGTTCGGCCGGCGATGGACCCAACCAAGATGATCCGACCAAACCGAGAAGATGTCATAGATGGGATGACAGCCTGACAGCAAAGCATCGCACCCGTGAGATTGACTGCGAGCACCCCGTGCCACTCTTCTAGATCCATGCTGGCAAAAGGCGTTGGTGCACCCTCTGGCGTCTTGGGCGATATTCCAGCGTTGCAGATCAGGATATCCGGCTTTCGCCATAACTGTTCGACCTCGGCAAAGAAGGCTTGAACATCGTTCAGCACCGATATGTCAGCGCGTCGACCCAAGATATCGTTGGGATCGAATTGTCGATGCAGCGCGGTCAATGCCGCATCGACGTGTTCTGAATGCTGACCGAAGAATGCGACCTTATAGCCCGCAACAAGGAGCTGCGTGACAACGGCGAGCCCGATACCCGAGCTGCCGCCGCTTACAACAGCAATTCGCTGCGAAAGTCCTCCCATCAGGCCGCCTGATCCATTTTGGCAAAAAGAGACAGCGGGGGATGTGCTTCGGGATCCGTCATGACTTCGATCAGATAAGGGCTATCTGCTTCGATGCCATTCCGGATCTGTTGCGCAAGCGCTTCCGGATCCGCGATGCGGACCGACTGGCATCCGCAGGCGGCGGCTATCACCGAGTGGTCGACCGGAGCAAAATGGCAGGCGGTCGTGTATCTCCCAAACTTGACGTTTTCTGCGTCACGCTGGAAACCGAGAATCCCATTATTGAGAACGATCACAGTCACTGGGATTTTCATTCTGACCAGGGTCTCGAGCTCAGCCCAGCTATGAGCGAAACCACCGTCGCCGACGAGAGCAACGACAGGCTTATCAGGACGCGCCAATTTGGCACCGATAGCGAGCGGCAGTCCCCAGCCTAGCCCCGCAAGTCCGCGAGGCGTGATGAACCGGGTGCCAGATGAAACAGCGCGCAACTGTCCCGTGACCCACATGGACGAATAGCTGGCATCGGCGACAACAGTCAGGCCAGTGTTCAACCATGGCTGAAGCTCACCCATAACTCGCTCGGGCCGGATCGGCGAACGGGCGGAAGCATAAGATGACTTCCTCGCCGTTTCGAACAGCTGCCAGCATAGCGCAATTTCGGCCTCAAGCTGCGCCCTCCTCGCTGTCTGCTGGCTGAGGTCACGCTTGACGAGCGCGGCGTTCAGCGCGCAAAGAGTTTCGCGCGCGTCCCCCGCCAGCCGCAATGCCTCGAAATTACGACCGATCTCGCTTGGGTCGATATCGATATGGATCAGCCGCGCAGCTGGCGGGATCTGTGACCAATTGTCAGTGCCGTTCTGGTTGGTCCGTGTCCCGACGAGAACGACAAGGTCAGCATTCGCCAGAAACGATACTGTATGTTTGCCAAGCGACGCGGGACCGGTCAGCGAGCCAAGTACGCCCAATGAGAGCGAATGATGCTCATCGACCGAGCCCTTGCCCATATTTGTGGTAGCGACGGGCAAGCTCGCCATATCTTGCAGACGAGCCAGTTCTTGCGAGGCGCCTGCGCCATGGACTCCACCTCCGGCAAGTACGACCGGACGCTGCGCAGAAACGAGCCAGTCGGCTGCCTGCTCGATCAAACTGTCTGTTGGCCTTAGTCGATCCAGCGGATAATGGCCGAGGCATGCGACCCGCACGCTCCCGCTCGCATTGGCTTTGGACCGTAGCAGGTCCGCCGGCAGCAACAGCGCGACAGGCCCCGGTCGCCCCGAACTCGCTGCAGTGAAAGCTGCGTCCACGTAATCATCAATCCGATTCTCGACCTGTATGCGGCGCACCCATTTTGTACAGGACTGGAAAAGTGAAACGTGATCGAGCTCCTGAAATGCATTACGATCAGCTTGATCGCGTTCAACTTCCTGCACCAGAGCAACGATCGGCACGCTGGCTTTCATTGCTTCCGCGAGCGGTGGAACGAGCAAGGTAGCTGCTGGCCCGTTTTGGGCCGCGACAACACCAACTTTTCCTGACATGCGTGCATAGCCGTCAGCCATGGCGCCACCCATGTTTTCCTGGCGGTAGGAAATTTGGCAAATGCCCCGAGCCTCTGCGGCCAAAACCACGGCTGAGGGGAGGCTCTGGGCAAAGAGGTATTTCACCTGGTGGCGCACCAGCGCGTCTGCGACCCTGTCAGCCACTGTCTTTTCGAGAATATGCGAGTCCATGATCATTCCTCCCAGCTAGGCTGATGCTGTGACTGTAGAAACTGTTGAAAGACGGATGCCACCTGATCGATGTCACGCTCCGTCATCGCGGTCGAAAGGCATGCGGCGGCGCCAAATGGAAGAAGGATGCCTTGCTCTCGGAAAAAGCGAGTAAGCGCGCGCATGCACTGTGTCTGTCCGGCAGTCATGCGAGCTTCCGTGTAGGTCCGCGGAAGGAGCGATTTGGGATGAATGCGAAACAGGGATGCTGCACCTGCGACTGAAAACGGGCGGCCCAGTCTTGCCGCACACTCACGCAATTCCCCACAAAGCGTTTCGCCCATGAGCTCAAGCCGGCCGAAGGCTTCAGGCGTAAGCGTCTCCATAGCTACGAGGCCGGCAATCATCGACACGGGGTTGGCCGAGAAGGTGCCGCCTTGCGGCACGAGAGGATTTGGAGCATCGCCGCCAAATACGGCCATGACGTCGGCACGGCCGCCGATCGCTCCGATCGGGAAGCCACCGCCTATGATCTTGCCGAGAGTGATGAGATCCGGCTGGAAGCCGTAACGATGTGACGCGCCGCAGTAGCCTTGCCGAAGGTTCAAGACTTCATCGGCAATTAGCAAAATTCCATGTCGTTTGGCGAGAGCGTTCACACGTGCCACGAACTGCGGGAGTGGCTGCAACAAACCTGCTCTGCTCGGCATGGGATCGATCAAGATTGCCGCAAGGTGGTCGGCATGGCGCTTGACGGCGCGCTCAAGTGCTTCGATGTCATTGAACTCGAGCACAATGACATCATCTGCCGATTGGGCAGGTGCGCCGGCATAACCTGGGAGACCGGTCGTGCCGTCGACGCCATTGTGCACCATCACCCCATTCTGTCCGGTTTCTGCCCAGTCGTAAGAGCCGTGGTAGCAACCGGCAAATCTTATAATGGCAGGCCGGCCTGTATACGCACGGGCCGCCTTGATCGCAAACATGACGGCCTCTGTTCCGGTATTGACGAACCGCAGTTGCTCCACTGTCGGGATGCGGTCGACCAGAAGTTCAGCAAGGGCGATTTCATAATGCGTCGGGTTAGAAAAGCAGGAGCCATTGTGCAGAAGCCGGCTCACAGCATCTGCGACCGGAGGATATCCATGACCGTGGATGAGTGTGGTAAAATTGTTGTTCAGATCGAGGAAGCGATTGCCATCCACATCCTGAACATAGGCACCCTTACCTGACGCCATGTAGATCGGTTGCGGGTCCAGCTCGATTGTCGCCCGAGTGACGCCGCCGGGAAAGACGCTTCGGCCACGAAGGTAGAGGTCGGTGGACCGCGAACGCTCGCGCGCCGCAATCCCGACTGCCAATTCTGATAACATGTGTTGCTTGCCTTTGTGTTGCTAAAGGATCGACACTTTGCAAAGTCAACACAATTGATATAACAAAAATTCAGAAGGTCAAGCTCGTATAACAATTTTAAGCAACCCGCATTCAACGCTCCTTCAGCGCCTGGCGCAGCCGGCGATAACCGTCCCTGATATCGTTTTCTATCGCAGCCCGCAGCGCACCCCCGTCACGATCGCCCAGAGCTTCGATAACCATTTCGTGGTTGCGGACACCGTGGCGAGCCTCTGCAAATTCCGGATAGAGACTGTAGAAGGATGGGCCTACCCTCAGCCAGAGCGGCTCAATCATTGAAATAAGATGAGGCAGACGGGAACAGCCGTAAACATGAAAGTGGAATTCCTTGTTGTACCAGAGCGCATCACTGTAGGCCCTGGCCTCGAGAGCAGAATTGATCTTCTTTTGTATTTCTCCAAGAGAAACAATGTCTTCCTGAGTAGAGTTCTGAACTGCCATTTCGGCCGCAAGGCCTTCAAGCGCAATCCTGATCAAGGTGATCTCCCTGAGGTCGGCGCTTTTCAGGACAGGGATGATCACGGTCTTTGGGCCAGCATAAACGAGCACGCCGTCGGCAACGAGACGATTGACCGCATCCCTGGCCGGTGAGAGGCCAACATCGAGCGCCTCCGCCACCGAGCGGATGGAAAGCTTGTCGCCAGGCCTGTAGGCGCCACGTGTGACGCGATCCTTCAACTGCGCATAAACCGTGTCGCCAATATTCAGTGGCTGCTCGCTTCGCGAGTAATCTTGGTTCTTGTCCGGCATTCTTCCCCCTCAGCGTGTTGACACTCCCATTTTTTGATGTAACAAAAATGGAATTGTGAAGTTTTGGCAAAGTTTGTCGGATCAAACATTAGCAATTGACGCGTTTGAAGTCACCTGCCCCACGCGCGGGCAGGACCCAACCCCGCCCGGCCAGATCCGGAAGCGCAGGGACAGGTCGCATCTACAAAACAAGGGAACAGCATGGGACAACAATTGACGCTACGCCATGTACAGAAAAAATACGGGCCGATCTGGGCAGTCCAGGACACAAACCTCGAAGTGAAAGCCGGTGAGTTTGTCTCCATTGTCGGCCCCTCCGGGTCGGGCAAGACCTCCCTGTTGACCATGATCGCCGGGTTCGAGGCGCCGACTGCTGGCGCGATTTTCGTCGGAAGTCAGGACGTCACATCGCTTGCCCCCCATCGCCGCAATATTGGCATGGTGTTTCAGAAATACGCCCTCTTCCCCCACATGACTGTCAGGCAGAACATCGCCTTTCCGCTTAAGATGCGTCGCCTGGCCGAGGGAAGTGCTGTGAACGACCGCATCAATGCGATGCTGGATCTAGTGCAGCTGGGCGCGCTGCAAAATCGCTATCCTCATGAACTCTCTGGTGGTCAGCAGCAGCGCGTCGCGGTCGCTAGAGCCCTCGTGTTCGATCCTCCGGTTATCTTGATGGACGAACCGCTTGGAGCTCTCGACAAGAAGCTGAGAGAAAGCATGCAGATCGAGATCAAGCAGATCCAGGAGCGGATCGGAGCGACGGTCATCTACGTCACCCATGATCAGGAAGAAGCCTTGACCATGTCGGACCGTGTTGCCGTCATGCGTGGCGGTAGACTTGAACAGGTTGGCACGCCGATTGAACTCTATAAGCGTCCCAGGAGCGCGTTTATCGCCGACTTCGTGGGCTCCATCAACTTCATTCCGGGCACGGTTTGCCAAACATCAGGATCTTCGCTCACGATCCGATGTGGCGCGACAATTCTAGAAATCTGCCCGACCAACATGTTGGACATGCAACCACCAGAAAACGGATCACCCGTAAGACTGGGGGTTCGGCCGGAACACCTTGAGATCGAAACCGGATCCGTAAATTCACGCAACGGCAGAGATACTACTTCTTTTAGATCGCGGCCAGACGTACCCGGTGGCTTCTGCGGCACGGTAGAGACGATCGTCTTTGCGGGCGCATCCCGCATCGCGCTTATTCGTGTGGATGCTGCATCTGACGTGGTGTTGAGAGCCTCGTTGCCAGCGCAGCTAGGGGAGCTCCCTGAGCGAGGAGCGAAGGTATCCCTACGGATCGCACCCGACACCGCTCTCGTCTTTGATGGCCATTGAGGAGATGCCGATGACCCAATCGTCTGCGTTTCCTGCACGGCAGTTTAAGGGCCTTGTCCTGGGGCGAGATGCCGCTCGTTTTTCACCTCTTGTGTCTGCGCTCCTTGCTGTCCCTCTCCTTGCGGCCCTGTCACTTGGTTTCGTTTACCCAGTCGCCAAGCTCGTGAGCCTTAGCCTCACCAATGGTGGCGAGACCTACAGGCGAATATGGGACGATCCGCTTTATGTGAAGATCCTCCTCGACACGCTTGCAACAGCGGCGATGGTCACGGGTTTGTGCCTGATGCTGGGCTATCCTGTCGCAATCGCGATGGCGAAACTACGCGCAAAGTTCGCCTTCGCGATCGCGGCGTGTGTGTTCGTACCCCTTTGGACATCTGTCCTGATCCGCTCCTATGCATGGATCATCCTTCTTCAGCGCAACGGGCCGATCAACAACTTTCTTCGCGATCAAGGCCTTATCGACGGCCCTTTGAAGCTGCTCTACACACACGGTGCCGTCTTACTTGGCATGACCCATGTGCTGTTGCCATTTGCTATCCTGCCTATCTTTGCGACCTTGAAAACATTGTCACCCGATTTCGGCCGGGCGGCCGCAAATCTTGGTGCCAACACGGCTCAGACGTTCCTACGCATCATTCTGCCATTGAGCCTGCCGGGGGTCTTTGCCGGTGGACTCTTATGTTTCGTGCTGGCGCTCGGCTTCTATATCACGCCGGCGTTGTTGGGTGGGCCCAGCTCCATGCTGATGGCGACCCTGATCGGCCAACAGACCACCGTACTCCTCGACTGGCCCTTTGCGGCGTCCTTATCGACCGTCCTGCTCGCCGTAACACTGATTATTGTCCTCCTGTTCCGCAAGGCGCTGTCACTCAACAAAGGATTTCACAGTGTTCGTTGATAGAAAAATCAGCCGGTTTCCCCTTGCGAAAAATCATCTCGTTGCGGGGAAGAGTTTCGCTGGATCCGGATTACGAGCAGGGCTCAAAGTGCTCACCGTTCTAAGCGTTTTGTCGATCCTGTTTTTTCTCATACTGCCGACACTGATGATCCTGCCGATGTCGCTTAGCACGTCGACGCATCTGCAGTTCCCGCCCCAGGGATTGACGTTTGACTGGTACATCGCCTACTTCGGGGATCCCGACTGGATGGCTGCAACCTGGTTCAGTCT
The DNA here is from genome assembly GCF_006443685.1 of Rhizobium glycinendophyticum. Classification (NCBI taxonomy): domain Bacteria; kingdom Pseudomonadati; phylum Pseudomonadota; class Alphaproteobacteria; order Hyphomicrobiales; family Rhizobiaceae; genus Peteryoungia; species Peteryoungia glycinendophytica. The sequence continues at coordinate 43,561 of NZ_VFYP01000007.1, forward strand.
GAAGATTGCCATCGCCACGTCCTTGACCGCCACCGTCATTGGGACAATGGCCGCTCTGGCGATTGAGCGTGGTGACCTGCCCCTAAAGGGTCTGGTTAACGCCTTGGCACTGGGACCGATGATCGTCCCTCACATCGTGCTCGGCATTGCACTCTACCTGGTGTTTGCTCCCCTCAAGCTAACCGGCACACTGCCGGGGTTTCTGACAGCACATACCGTTCTAGCAGTTCCATTCGTCATCATCACCGTGACGGCTGCACTTAAGCGGCTGGATCCAGCTCTCGAACTTGCGGCACTCAATTGCGGAGCCAACCGCTGGCAGAGCTTCTTCCATGTCACGCTTCCCAATATCAGGTCAGGCGTGGGCTCGGGCGCAGTCTTTGCCTTCCTCGCCTCTTTCGACGAGGCAACGGTTGCCTTCTTCATCTCGGACGTTGGCGGGAAAGCCATTGGTCGCAAGATGTTCGAAGACATTGATTTCAATCTCACGCCGATCATCGCAGCTGCGTCCAGCGTCACTGTAATTGCCTCCCTGTTGCTGATCGGTCTTACGCAGTTTGTCACCAAGGCCAAAACGCCCCCGAAAAACGAAGAAGGAGTGGAATATCCATGAAGATCAGCAATATCTTCGGCCTCACCATGAGCTTGGTCATCAGCCTCGCAACGGTTCATCGTCCGGCATTGGCCGCAGAGCCAGTCGTGATCGCCTCGACCGGTGGCGCGTATGATCGAGCATTGAAGGAAGCCTGGTTCGATCCTTTCACTGCCGAGACCGGGATCCCCGTGACGATTGTGTCTGCTACCAATGCAGAAATGCGTACCAAAGCTTCGGCAATGGTGAAGTCCGGTAATGTAACCTGGGATCTCTATCTCGAAGGCGAGATCCAGGCGGCTTCGGAGGCGCATAGACTGGTCACGGAAGACCTTACGGCGTTCTGCCTCCCCTTCTCCACAAAAGCGGATCTGGCGAAGAATGCTTGTGCCGCCGGCGGTGCACTTGTGCAGTCGACGGCGACGCTTTTGGCATACAGACTGAAAGAAGGCGCCACGCGGCATCCGCGGACATGGGCCGATATGTGGGACACAAAGTCCTTTCCAGGTGGCCGTGCCTTCCCAAACTTTGACGATCCGTGGAGGGTTCTGGCCGCAGCTCTTCTCGCGGATGGCGTGGAAAGGGACAAGCTCTTCCCGCTCGATCTCGATCGCGGATTTGCCAAGCTGGACAAGATCCGTGACGAGGTCACGGTATGGTGGAAAACTGGCGACCAGAGCGTACAGGGGTTTCGAAACGAGGAGTATGATCTTGGTCAGATCTGGTTGACGCGAGCAAGGGCCATGAAAAATGACGCATTGCCGATCGGCTGGTCCTATGAGGCATCATTCCTGGTCGGGGACCGTGTGGCCCTTGTTAAGGGCGCCCCCCACCGGGACAATGCGTTGAAGCTGATTGCCTACTGGCTCGACAACCCTTCTGTTCAGGCGAAGGCCTGCGATGTGCTGTCGTGCACGCCGCCGAGCACGGAGGCGCTCGCCCTCATGTCCGAGGCCACTCGACAGTCAATGCCCACGGCAGAAGACATCCGGAATCACGTCATCATACCCGACGCGGCATGGATCAACGCCAATTCAGCGACGCTTCTGCAGCGCTGGAACAGTTGGGTTCGTTAATTCCCACTTCGCCGGTGGCCGGGTGTCTGTCGGCTACCGTCAAAGAAGGGCCAGGCGGTGTAAACATTGGCTGGCCTGACGGTTGTCAGGCGCTGGAGGCGAGCGAGACCGATGTCGAAGCTGGTAACGATCTATTCGCAAGATCCGGATTTTTACATGCTGATGAGCCATATCCTAGGGACCGCGGGTTTCGATGCATTATCCGCCAACGGCCTCGATGCAATCTTGGCTGCCCCACTCAAGAGTGTAGTGGCGATACTCGTAGACACGAGCGACGGCATCGACCGCGTCGCCCGCTTTTGCCAGGAGGTGAAAGCCCATGGGCTCACAAGCCATCTTCCAATTGTAGCCCTCATCCCTGCCAGCCACGAACGGAACTATCTACTTTTGTTGAAATCAGGGATAGACGAAGGATTTATGCGACCTGTTTCTCCTGAGCGTATCCTCTTCTTCCTGCGTACCTTGGGTGAACCTGGCAAGAACCCGCATGTGGTCGCGTCTCGACTGGGTGATGTCTCCTATTTTGGCGATCTGGAGATTGATCAACAAACGCGGCTTCTAAAGAGCGAACATCGCAGCGCCCATCTCAGTCCCATCCCGTTCAGCCTGCTCAGGCGGCTTCTGAAAACCCCCGGTCACGTGGTCTCACGGGCGGAACTGATCGAAGCAGCATGGCCGGAATTAACCCATGTAAGCGCTCGGACCGTCGACGTACACATAGCCAATCTCCGGCGTGAAATTTCTGCGATCACGCGCCGCGCCACCATTCGCACCGTCCGCTCAAGCGGCTATGCACTTGTGAGAGACGAACTCTGCAGCTGAACAATCGGTCCTTTAAACAATCTTGAAGTTTTCTTTGTGAAAGCTTCGTTGTCATGGCGGGCAATCCGAGGCCAAATACTCGCGAAGGTAGCGAGGAAGGCCATCATGAGCACAACAGATCAGCTACGGGGCAGCACGAGCGACAGGCCCCGATTCCGCAACACGGCACTTATGATCGATGCCGCCGGCGCAAATTTTGAGGCAGCCCATTACCAAGGAATAATGGCTCTTTATGCAGCGCCCGGACCAGGCCGCACTGTCAGGCTGACTGGCGAAGACAGAGAAATCAGTGATTTCGTTCGCTGCTCCTATCTTGGCCTTGATAATCATCCTGAGATCGTCACGGCAGCAGAAAAAGCTGTGCGCGATGCGGGTACCCTGCATTGGTCATGTGCAAGGACACGGCTCAACTTCAGCATTCTGGGCGAACTCGAAGAAAACCTGTCAGATCTCTTCAAGGCTCGGGTCATTACCTTCACCACGGTGCTCGCTGCCAATATGAGCGCTCTTCCTCTGCTCGCGTCCGGGCATCTGACTGACGGGGAAAAACCTCTTGTCGTCTTTGATAAGTCTGCCCATGCGACGCTTGCCCAACACAAGGCAACCGTTGCTGGTGAGACGAAGGTCGAAACAATTGAGCACAACGACATGTTCGCACTGGAGGCTCTCTGCCGAAGCCATCGGTGTGTCGCTTATGTCTGTGATGGCGTTTATTCCATGGGCGGCAGCGCGCCCTTGGCGGCGTTGCGCGCTTTGCAGCAACGCTACGGTCTGTTTCTTTACATTGATGACGCGCATGGGATCTCGCTCGTGGGGGAGAACGGCGCAGGCTTTGCAAGATCGGAGTTCTCCGAGCTTGGCGAGCGAACTATCGTTGCAGCCTCGCTCGGCAAAGGATTTGGCGCGTCTGGCGGCATTTTGATGTTAGGCACGCCCACGCAAGAACTCCTGTTTCGCCGCTTTGCCGTCGCTCATGCCTTTTCTGCGTCGCTCAATACGGCCGCGATTGGGGCGGCACGGGCTTCAGCGATGATCCACAGAAGCGCCGAGCTTTCCGATCGACAGAGGGCCTTGCGGGCGAACCTCTCCCTGCTGGATCAGTTGCTGCCGACCCGTGACAGCACCGAGGATCTGCCAATCCGCACGATCCGATTTGGTGACGCATTGATCTCCGTAGCGGCGGCCCGCCAACTTTTGGCGCTGGGCTTTTATACATCGGCCATCTTCTTCCCGACAGTCGCCCGGGGCGATGCCGGACTTCGTATCTGCCTGACGGCTTCTCACACAGAGGAGCAGATCCGCGGTCTCTGCACTGCAATTGAGGGCATCAGGGCAGAAATTCGCGACGCGCATGCATAAGCGAGAGACCATCGACGAAAAGGGTCGCCGTTTATCGGCAGTAGAAATAACTTGCCTGAAATGGGTTGCCGAGGGGAAGTCGATCACGGAAACAGCAGTGATAGAAGGTGTGAGTTCAAGCTCCGTTGGTCATCATCTGACCTGTGCCCGTCACGCGCTGGGAGCATCAGATATCGTTGGGACGATTTCCACTGCAAGAAAGCTTGGTTTAATCTGAAGTCGACTGCGCTAGGACAATGAAGTCGATCAGGGCAAGCTTTGGCTTTTTTGCCGACACCCGCCACCTAGGCATTGCGGCACCAGATTGACAAGGCACCCTTGCTGAAATCGCAGGCCCTCAATTTAATTCATAGCTGGCTTGCCGGTGAAGTGAACGAGGCCGGCGGGTTTCCAAATCTGGAGCAGCACAGCGTCACGGCTCGGTAAAATCCCGTGAATGAGGCCCATGTGTGCGCTACTTCATCTCATCACTTTAAGATGAGCCTTGACTGGCAATCTTCGTCGAGCCTTCAAAGGCCGCAGCTTCAAGCAGCCGTCGAGATAGTCGATTGATCGTCTGATTACGATTACGGATGCCCCGCCAGAGACTGCTTCTCCCGATGGGATCAGTTCGTGAGGCTCACCGCCGGAAATTTACAAGTCTCGGCATCCCCAAAACAAGGTAAGCGATAACCTCTGTAGCCTTGGAATGGCACTTCGAAGGCAGGCCAGGAGTGCGCCCGAGGGCACGCCATTCGAGCGGGCGCTATGTACCAAGGATTAAAAGGCGTCTTGACGCCGAAGGTCGGGTCCGTAGCGCTGTTTGAGACTATTACCAATGATAGAATTACGGACTCTTTACACCTTAGGCTTACCGGGTACCGGAATATTCCCAGTTTGGGCTTCTGCCTTGCGTAACTCGGCGAGATCCATATGAACGGCGCATCTTTTCTGCTGGTGGTCAATTTTCTCGTGGCCATGTCCTTCTGTGCGGTGTTCATCGTCGTTGCCAAGAACAGTCGATCGCGCAGTGCAGCCATCTGGATTGCCGCAGGATTTGGCGTCGCTTCCCTGTCGGCGCTTTGCGAACTTCTGGTCGCCTATACAAGCCTGACGAAGGTCTGGGCCCTCGGTGCGTTTGCCACGGTTCTCGTCGGAATGGTCATGTTGAAGGTCGGCATCGGCGAGCTCTATCACCGGCAGTTTGATCGAAGGCTCATCGCTGTGTTCACGGGAGCGAGCCTCATACTCGCATACATGATCTACGATTTGCCCAGGGGGACCTCCACCCACGCCTTTCTGTATCAAGCACCCTTTGCGGTCGTCGTTCTGACAAGTGCCTGGATGGTGCTGTCTTCAAACCGGCGCATGACCGTCGATCGCTTTCTCGGCGGACTTCTTTTGATTACCGGACTGCATTTCATCGGCAAAGCGGCCTTGGCCGTCGCGGTGGGCTCTGGTGGCGTGGCCAAGAATTATATCTACTCGAATTACGCGCTCGTTTCCCAGAGCTCCACTGCGGTCCTGATGGTCGGGATCGGGCTGACCCTGCTGGCGGCCCTGATCCTGGAAATCTTAATGGATCAGAGAACAGAATCGGAGATTGATCTGCTCTCTGGTGTTGCCAACAGGCGGGGCTTCGATCGTCGAGTTAGAAATCTGTTGCAGCAGACGCCGGGCACCACGCATGCCGTGGTGCTCTGCGACATGGACCATTTCAAGCGGATCAACGATACGTTCGGCCACGCCACCGGCGACCGCGTCATCGAGGGCTTTGGACAGCGATTGCGGACATGCGTTCCCGATGACGCGGTTGTCGGCAGGATTGGAGGAGAAGAGTTCGCGATCTTCTTGCCGGATACGCAGCCTGACATCGCCATGCGTCTGGCCGAAGATTTGCGCATGGAGACGGGCAAGATGGCCGGTTTGCCGGACAGCCTGAAGGTCACCGCAAGCTTTGGAGTGGCCTCCGTTTCGGCCGGCGGCGATCTCACGGAAGCATTCCGACAGGCCGACATTGCCCTTTATGCGGCCAAGAATGCCGGCCGCAACAGGGTCAAGCTCGCCGACCCAAACCGCGTCAGGAAGACTGACAACATGCTCCATTAGCTCTCTTTTATGAAGGTGCTTCGCCAGAGGCATCTGACAACATCCGCAGACCCACTGCTTTGCAGTCATGCATGGTTCCAAGATCGCGCCCTCCGCTGAATTCCGCCTTTGCCCATCTATGAGCGAAAAACATCGGTCCATGAGATTTTTTCATGCGATGGTAGAGCCGTCCCGATTGACAGAGCGAGGGCAATGAACTCAACTAATGTTGTCAGACATCTTACATAACAGGGAACATGGTCTGGCGGTTCAACAGGAGGACTGTCGTGAAAAAGTTCATCACTACTCTGGCAGCCGGCGCTGCTGCGCTCGTCTTTGCCACCGTTGCCCATGCCGGAGCGACCCTCGACCGCGTCATGGAAAAGAAGGCCATGGTGGTCGCAACCAATAGCGGCTGGCCGCCGCAGAGCTATCTCGACGACAACAACGAGATGGTCGGCTTCGACATCGACGTATCGCGCGAGATTGCCAAACGCCTCGGCGTCGAGGTGAGCTTCGAGACGCCGGAATGGGCCACGCTGACTGGCGGTCACTGGCAGGGTCGTTACGATCTCGGCGTCGGCTCGGTGACGCCCACCAAGGCCCGTGCCCAGGTCATCGACTTCGTCGGCATCTATTACTACAGCCCTTATGTTTATGTCGTGCACAAGGACAGCACGGCGAAGACCGTCGAGGATCTGAAGGGCAAGGTCATCGGCGTAGAGACGGCCACGACATCCGAAGACTTCGTCAATCGCAAGCTCGAAATCGATGCGCCGGGGCTTCCGCCGATCGAGTATAAGCTGGAGCCGGGTGAAGTTCGGACCTTCGCCGATTCGATGCTGCCATTCGACGATCTGCGCCTTGGCGACGGTGTGCGTCTCGATGCAGTCATCGCGCCTGAGCAGACGGCCATGAATGCCATCAAGAACGGTTATCCGCTGCGCATGCTCGAAGGCGAGCGCGCTTTCAGCGAGCCTCTGGTGATCATTGCCGAAAAGGGCGATGCGGAATGGACCGCAAAGGTCGGCGGACTGATCGAGGATATGAAGAAGGACGGCACGCTATCTGCGCTCACCACCAAGTGGTACGGCAAGGACTATAGCGCAGACTGAACCGGACAACGCGTGCGGAGAAACTCCGCACGCCCTGCCAATTCCACGCGGTGCTTCATGAATTACCCCGACACCTATTACGCAAGAACGCTTGCGGAGCGACGCGAACGTGCTGCGCTTTCCGGTTCCGTTGACTGTGACACGGTCATCATCGGCGCGGGCCTTGCGGGCCTTACCACTGCCCTGCAGCTGGCGCGCGGCGGCCAGAAAGTGGTTGTTCTGGAAGCCAAATCGGTAGGCTTTGGCGCATCGGGTCGCAATGGCGGTTTCGTCAGTGGCGGCTATTCGACCGGCCACGAGCAAATCGCCGGACGGTGTGGTGCAACCGCGGCTGACCGGCTGTACCAACTCTCCCTCGAGGGCGTTCAGTTCGTGCGCGAAACGATCGCAGCGCTCGGTATTGCCGGCACCGATCCGATCGACGGCGTCACCAGCGTGCTGCGATATGATGATGGCGAAAGTCTGCGCGGTTACGCCGAGGCGACCAATCGCGCCCATGGTCAGAACCTGACCTATCTAGATACCCAGGCCGTGCGCACGGTGCTGAAGTCGCAGCGTTATTTTCACGCCGTCCGCGACCCGCGCGCCTTTCACATCCACCCATTGAACTATCTGCGCGGCCTTGCGACGGAGATCGAGCGCCTGGGGGGTATCATCTACGAGAACTCCGCTGCCTCAACCACGGAGCTTTCCGGGACTGAAAAGCAGGTGCGCACCTCTGACGGGATGGTGCGCGCCCGCACGGTCGTCTTCTCGACAGGTGGATATACGACCGGGTTGAACGCAAAGCTGAAGCAAGCCTTTCTGCCCATTGCCACCTATGTGATGGTCAGCGAAGAGGCACCCGACCTGATTGCTTCAGCGATTGCGACCCGCGACGGTATCGGCGACAACAGGCGCGCTGGCGACTATTACCGCCTCGTCGACGGCGGCAAGCGACTGCTGTGGGGCGGTCGCATCACGACGCGTGCGGCGTCGACCGCAGGCATTGTTGATGAGCTGCGCCGCGAGATGACCGGCACCTACCCACAACTGGCTGGTCTGAAGACCGAGATCGCCTGGTCGGGACTAATGTCTTATGCCCGTCATCTGATGCCCCAGATCGGGGAAATGCAGCCGGGTGTCTGGCACTGCACCGCCTTTGGTGGCCATGGCCTGAACACGACGGCAATTGGCGGCAAGGTGGTCGCTGAAGGCATTCTCGGCCAAAGCGATCGCTATAAACAGTTCCAACCCTTCGGCCTGGTGTGGGCGGGCGGCATGGCCGGACTTGCGGTTGCCCAACTTACATATTGGAAGCTCCAGGCGCAGGACTGGTGGCGGGAACGAGCCGCCTGAAAGGACCACACGCATGATCGGTCGTCTTCTCCTGACTTATCCTGAGACCTCGCGCCGCGTCGGCGGGCTGGCGCTCCTCCTGGTGGTCACTGCCAGTTTCTATGGGCTGGGGATCAGTTCTGCCTGGATTGGACGGTTCATTCCGGCAAGTGCGGCGTTTATAACCGATAATCAGGTGGCAGGTCGTGTCCTTTCCTCCCTGCTGCTTGCGCTCGCCATCTGGGCCAATTGGCGTCTCTTGCATCTCCTGAAGACCAAGACCCAGCAGACCATCGCGGTCTGGTGCGAATTGTTCTTCCTGCTGATGCTGTTCTTCTACTCCTTCGACCTGTCGTTCGCCTTCATCGCCAAAAAGATCGGCTTCCTGATTACGCAAGGGGTGACCACGACCCTCTTCATTTCCGCCATATCGATCCTGATCGCCACCGTCATCGCCATGGCGGGCGCGATTGCCAAGCTTTCCCGCAACGGCGTCGTCTACGGACTTGCCACCTTCTACACCTCCCTGTTTCGCGGCCTGCCTCTGCTCATGCAGATCTACATCATCTATCTGGGTCTACCCCAGGTGGGCTATGTCATCGGCGCGGTCCCTGCCGGCATCCTAGCGCTGTCGCTGTGCTACGGCGCCTACATGACCGAGATTTTCCGCGCTGGGATTGAAAGCATCTCGCGGGGCCAGACCGAAGGGGCGACGGCCCTTGGACTGAGCCCCAGCCAGACCATGGCTCTCGTCATCCTGCCCCAGGCCATGCGGGTCATCATTCCGCCGACGGGCAACCAGTTCATCGCTATGCTGAAGGATTCGTCCCTCGTCTCGGTCGTCGGCGTCTGGGAAATCATGTATCTGGCCCGCACCCAGGGTCAGACGGAGTTCCGACACATCGAGATGCTGATCACGGCATCGATGATCTACTGGGTCCTTTCGATCGGTCTTGAATTCCTGCAGTCACGGATCGAGGAGCGCTTCGGACGCTTCAACGTTCGCTAGGCGCAGCTACGATCGGCCGCCTCCTCGATGGCCGCCTTCGGGACCGAGCCAGGCCATAACTCTAGACGGGTAGGCCTGTCACTTGCGAACCAGGCTGAAGGTGAAATGGCTGCCGCGATGATAATCGACAGCGTAGATCACCGGGTCGCCTGCAGCATTAAAGCAGGTTTCGGCAATCAGGAGTGCCGGGCCGAAGTCGGCAAGATCGTGCCGCTGTACGACGTCTTCTGGCAACAGCACGGCCGAAACCTTGGCTGCCGACATGCGTGGGCGGTTGCGATACTGTTCCATCAGGTTGAGCAGCGAGCCGCTCCAGTCGATGTCGTAGAGCTTGGCCGGGATAATGGCGCGCGGGACATAGTCGATGCAGTAGAGGATCGGCGCGTCGTCATTCAATCGAAGCCGCTCAATGCGGATAACCCTTCCATCCTTGCCGAGCCTCAAGGCCTCTGCGACCTCGGCGGATGGACTTTCTTCCGAAATCGAAAGAACCTTGTTGATCGGCTTGTAGCCATAGTGGCCGGCCATGGCCGTCACGCTCTCAAACACGGTGATCGGCCGGTCGACCTGAACGGCTGACATGGCGGAAACGAAACGGCCGCGGCCATGTTCGACATAGATGATGTCGTCCTGCTCCAGGAGTTTAAGGGCCTCACGGAGCGCAGGCCGTGAGATCTTGAACCGCTGGGTCAGTTGGGCTTCCGTCGGCAACTTGTCGCCCGGATGCAAGCCCTCCTCGCGGATCAGTTCGGCGATCCGGTCGCGCAGCTGGATGACCAGCGTTCTGGTATCGCGGATAGGTTCGTCCAAGACAGCCTCTGTGTTTCGCCTGACTGTTCTTGTCTGACAAAGGTGGGAAGGTCAAGCACCCCCTCTCCCCGACGTCATGCCTCCAGTTGCGGGTCGAGAGCCGTTTCCGCTTGCCTCTCCCCGCTTGACGCGCGACGTCAAAGATGTCAGTTGTCTTACAACATTGTCGGCCGTTTCGGCGACGACCCCTGAGACTGGAGATCGCAGATGCTGAATTTTGACGAAGACCGTTTCCTGAAGATCCAGGGAGGCGCCGTGGCGTTGCGCCAGCGGCTGGATGCTGTCATCGGGCAATGCCTCTCGGCTGGTGCGGAGAACATCTTCTTCCTCGGCACGGGCGGCGCCGCCATCCTGATGCAGCCGGCCCTCCAGCTTCTGCAGCGCAGCTCCCGCTTTCCCGCCTACATCGACCTGCCGGCGGAGCTCGTTCTCACCGGCTCGGCTCATCTGACGGAAAAGTCGATCGTCGTGATGCCTTCGCTGTCTGGAACCACCAAGGAAAGCGTTGCCCTTCTTGCGCGGTTGAAGGAGATCGGCGCGACGGTCATCACCCTTGTCGGCCACGAAAACACCCCGCTTGGCCAGGGCGGAGATCATGTCTTCGTCAACTTCGCCGAAGATGACACCTCCTGCGAATCCTTCTATCTGCAGTCTCTGTTCATCGCACTTTCGATCCTCCACCATCGAAACGAGATCAGAAACTACGACGAGATTGTCACAGAACTCGACCGCCTTCCGGCCCTGTTGCTCGAGGTAAAGCGGGCCTATGAGCCGAAGGCGGAGAACTTCGCCCGCAAGCTTGCGGCCTCCGACTATCACATCATCACGGGCGCCGGGAACGTCTGGCCGCAGGCCTTCTATTATGGGATGTGCATTCTTGAAGAGATGCAGTGGATCCGCACGCGCCCCGTCCATGCCTCCGACTTCTTCCATGGCACGCTCGAACTCATCGACAAGGATGTGAGCCTTGTCCTGTTCAAGGGCGAAGACGACTTGCGTCCACTCGCCGAGCGGATCGAGAACTTTGCCCCGACCTATACGGAAAAGCTGCTGGTCCTCGACACCGCTGCATTGGATCTTCCAGGCATCTCCAAGCCGGTCCGCGCTCTGATCTCGCCGATTCTGCTGGCGACCGTTCTGGAGCGCATCAGCGCGCATCTTGAGGTGATGCGGAATCATCCCCTGACCACACGCCGATACTATAAACGCGTCGCCTACTGATCGGCGTATGAGGATGTCGGGTGGGCCCTGCCGTGTCTTGCAAGGCCCGCCGATCCTTTTATGGATGAAGCATGAGCAGATCCCGATTCGCCATCGTCGGCGACAATTGCATTGATCGATTTCGCCCCTCCGGCATGTCAATGATCGGCGGCAACGCCGTCAATGTCGCAGTCCAGCTGGCGCTGCTCGGCGAAACCGCCCACTACTTCGGTGCTGTCGGTCTTGATCCGGACGGCAGGCGAACGATCGAGGCGTTGGCGAGCCGCGGCGTGAATGTCCATTTCGTTCAGCAAAAGGCAGGGACCACAGCATATACCGACATTGATGTCTTGCCGTCAGGCGAACGTGTCTTTGCTCATGAAGACTTCGGTGTTTGCGCTGGTTATCGTCCCTCGGTCGATGATCTCCATGCTCTTGATCACATGGACCATGTGCATATCGGCTGGATGGACGACAACGGGGAACTTCGAAAGCGGCTGGTGGCGCAAGGCGTCAGTGTGTCCCAGGATATCACGGTCAATGCCGATCCGGTTCATCTTGGCGTGGCGGGTCTCACCATCGCCTTCGGCTCGGCAGGCGAAGACGATGCAGCCGCAGCAGATCTCGTTGCCCGCCTCCTGGGCGACGGAGCTAAACTTGCCGTAGTAACGAAAGGGGCGCGCGGCGCCTGCGCGTCCGACGGTATCGCAAGCTACGCCGTCGAAGCCGAAAAAATCGAGGTTGTCGACACGACCGGTGCTGGTGACAGCTTTATCGCCGGCTTTCTGTCAGCTTACCGGTCGGGATCCGGCATACCCGCCTGCCTTGCTGCGGGATGTCGAACGGCCGCGCGGACCTGCAACCATATCGGCGGCTTTCCCCAATCCGCTTAGCGAGCGTTGACGAGGCCCCCCCGCCGCAGCGCATCAGCCCTAAGCGATCCTCAAAACCGCCGGGAGCTGTTCGGGTGCTCAGGCGACCTCCGGCAGTTGCCCGATCAGCTTGTCGAGCGTGATGGGATAATTCCTGACGCGGATGCCGGTCGCGTTGTAGATGGCGTTCGCGATCGCCGCAGAGACACCGCAAAGGCCAAGCTCGCCCACGCCCTTCGCCTTCATCGGGGAGGAATAGGGGTCGGTCTCGTCCATGAAGATCACCTCCTGATGCGGGATGTCCGCATGAACCGGGACTTCATAAAGGGCCAGATCGTGATTGACGAAGAGCCCATAACGGGTGTCGACTGACAGTTCTTCGGACAGTGCCCCGCCTGCCCCCATGGTCATCGCCCCAATGACCTGGCTGCGCGCCGTGATCGGGTTGAGGATGCGCCCGGCAGCACAGACAGCAAGCATGCGGCGGATCCGGGTTTCGCCCGTTGCAATGTCGACGGCCACCTCGACGAAATGGCCGCCAAAGGTCGACTGCTGGTGGGTCTGAGAGAGATCCCCCCATTCCATCGTATCCTCACCCACCAGTTCCTCGTCAGAGGCTGCATCAGAAAGCGTCACCGCACGGTTGCCCGAGCGGACGGCTCCGTCTTCGAAGATGGCGTCGGACGAGTTGAAACCGAGTTTGCTTGCAACGGCTTCGCGCAGTTTGACACAAGCCGCATAAACCCCCGATGTCGACGAATTGGCTCCGAACTGGCCACCGGAACCGGCGGATATCGGATAGCGGGAATCTCCCAGCTTAACCTCGACCTTGTCGATGTTTACGCCCATCATTTCGGCAGCCGTCTGGGCAATGATGGTGTAGCTTCCGGTTCCGATATCCGTCATGTCGGTTTCAACGGTCACGATGCCGCGGTTATCCAGCCGAACGCGCGCTCCGGATGGGACAAGCAGATTGTTGCGGAAGGCGGCCGCAACGCCAAGACCGATCATCCAGTTGCCTTCGCGGCGCAAGCCCGGCGCCTGTCTCTTCTCCCACCCGAAGATCTCGGCTCCACGATTGAGACAGCCGACAAGATCGCGATAGGAAAAGGGGCGCTCGGGGTGCTCCGGATCCACCTGTGTGTCATTGGCAATCCGGAATGCGATCGGGTCCATCCCGAGTTTCTCAGCCATCTCGTCGATCGCAATCTCGAGCGCCATCATGCCCGGCGCTTCGCCAGGGGCCCGCATGGCGTTACCTTCCGGCAGGTCGAGCGTTGCGAGCTTCATCGCAGTCATCCGATTGGCACCGGCGTAGAGCAGACGCGTCTGCATCACCGCGACTTCCGGCCCCCCTCCCGGCAGGTCACCCGACCAGCTTTCATGGGCAATTGCAGTAATCTTTCCATCGCGTTCCGCCCCGATCCGGATCCTCTGAATGGTCGCTGGACGATGTGTGGTATTGTTGGGCACCATCGGACGGGGCAAAGCGACCTTGACCGGCCGCCCCACCGCCTTGGATGCCAGGGCGGCTAGAAGAGCGTCTGCGCGCAGAAACAGCTTGCCACCGAAGCCGCCGCCAATGAAGGGCGACATCAGATGCACCTTCTCCTTGTCAATGCCAAGCGTGATGGCGAGATCGCTTCGCCACCAATCGATCATTTGGCTCGAGGTCCAGACCGTGACCGCGTCACCGTCCCAAAGAGCAATGGAGGAATGCGGCTCGATCATCGAGTGCGACTGATCAGGGGTCGTGTACTCCGCATCAAGTGTCACCGGTGCGCCCCGGAAAGCCGCGTCAAAATCGCCAAATGCGCTTTCCGGCTCTGTCGACGGTTCGGGGGTCTCTGCATCCGGCATCGCCGCACGCAGATCGTAAGCCCCTTGCTCCGCGGCATAGTCGACCTTCACCAGTGCTGCCGCAGCGCGCGCCTGCTCGAATGTTTCCGCGATAACGATCGCGACTGCCTGGTGGTAGTGCTGGATCTCGCTCCCGCCGAAAAGCTTTGCTGTGTTCTTCTCGCCCTTGGGGAGGTCGCCGATATCTAGGGTCGTCAAGACATTAAGGACACCGGGAGCCTCTTTTGCGGCATCGGTATCGATCGCGGTGACATGGCCTTTGGCGATGGCTGCACCCACTGGATAACCGTACACATAGGCGAGGTCGGGGTCATGCCACTCATAGGCATAGGTCGCCTGGCCGGTCGTCTTGAGCGGGCCGTCGATGCGATGGGTCGGCTGGCCGACGACCTTCAGGCGATCGATCGGGTTGGCTGTTGCTGGCTTGTCGAATTTCATGATCTTATCCCTTCGCCTCGGCGAGCACTGACCCCAGCGTGCGCTGGACGAGATCGACCTTGAACCGGTTCTGCTCCGTAGGACGGGCCCCTTCAAGGATGGCCGCACTTGCCGCGCGGGCACCGTTCGGCAATGCCGTCTCTGCCTCCTCGACCCGCCACGGCTTGTGCGCGACACCACCGATCGCGACCCGGCCCGTCCCGTCCGGATGGATGACGGCTCCGACCGAGACAAGGGCAAAGGCATAAGACGCCCGATCCCTTACCTTACGGTAGATCTGCAGCCCTCCGATCGGAGCCGGCAGTGTCACGGCAACGATAAATTCGCCCGTTTCCAGCACGGTCTCGATATGGGGCGTGTCTGCGGGCAAGAGATGGAACTCGGCGATCGGGATCGACCGTCGCGACCCGTCCGCCTTGACCGTTTCGATAACGGCATCCAGTGCCCGCAGGGCAACAGCCATATCGCTGGGATGGGTTGCAATACAGGCATCACTAACGCCAATCACTGCCAGCTGCCGGGTGATACCACCGATGGCCGAACAGCCACTGCCGGGGTTTCGCTTGTTGCAGGGCAGATTGGGGTCGTAAAAATAGGGACAGCGAGTTCGCTGCAGGAGGTTTCCAGCGGTCGTCGCCTTGTTACGCAACTGACCGGACGCACCCGCCAGCAGCGCCCGCGACAAAAGCGCGTAGTCGCGCCGTACGATTGCATGCGAGGCAAGGTCAGTGTTGCGAACCAAAGCGCCAATGCGCAAGCCACCTTCCGGGGTCTGCTCGATCTCGTCGAGACCGAGACCATTGACGTCGATCAGATGCGACGGCGTTTCGATCTGCAGTTTCATCAGATCGAGTAGATTGGTGCCGCCCGCGATAAATTTGGCACTGGGATTGGCAACAACCGCCTGGGCTGCAGCCTCAACGGAGGCGGCGCGTTCGTAGGTAAACTCTCTCATGCCGGCTCTCCTGCAACGTCGAGAATGGCATCGAGGATGTTGGAATAGGCTCCGCACCGACAGAGATTGCCACTCATGCGTTCGCGGATCTCGTCCGCCGTCACCTCGGGTTCGCCGGTCAGGTCATCGGTGACATGGCTTGGAATGTTGGCGTCGATTTCGGCAAGCACTGCAACGGCAGAACAGATCTGCCCTGGCGTGCAATAGCCGCACTGAAAGCCATCATGCTTGACGAAGGCGGCCTGCATGGGGTGCAGATTGTCCGGCTGGCCAAGGCCCTCAATCGTGGTGATTTCGTCGCCCTCATGCATCACGGCAAGCGTCAGGCAGGAATTGATCCGGCGTCCCTCCACGATGACGGTGCAGGCGCCACACTGACCGTGATCGCAACCTTTTTTGGTGCCGGTCAAATGCAGGTGTTCGCGCAGCGCGTCGAGCAAGGTGGTACGATTGTCAATATCAAGCGAACAGTGCTCGCCATTGACCGACAATGTGAGTGAGCTTGTTGTCGTCACTTGGTTCCCCATGAATTTTGGCAGGTTAAGGTGCCACGGATCGGCACCCTCGAAACGGGCCAGTCGGAACACAAATTAGATCAGGGAGATAAAGTTCCGCCTCGATCCGAAAACGATGGAAACCTTCGATCCCTTTGCTGATAAACGGTATCTCGTTTGAGAATCAGCCTCGTGAGATCAAATCAAAGACGAGTTCCAGTTCATCAACTCACTATTCTTCAGATTACCTTCAGATTGCTTCGCTTTATAATTTTAGACAGTTGCTCGAACGGAACCTTGACCGCCTCACCGAGCCGAACAACATCCAACAACTCTCCGCTACTATCACGTATTTCGACACTAGATATCGCACAAGGCAACCCCTGTCGAATAGCCTCTGCGACTATATCTCGAATCCCATCTACCGCTGAAGCGCGTGCAGCACGAGGATTCTCAAGTTCGATACCATCCACGTCCACCACGGGGTTCCCATCGAACACGGCGTGGAAAAAATATCTTTGCAATCGACCACTCCTTCTTGAGACAGATCTGATCAATTTTGGAAAAACGGGCTACATCTTAACACAATCGGTAAGCAGGGAGGTATAGGCGTTTCGGACAGCAGCTTCTCGTTGGGTAAAAATAGACGCAGGATTTATATCAGACAACCCTATGAGATCCTGTTTCGAGCACTGAAATTTCGGACACGACGCAGTATTGAGAAGGCAATCTTAGCAAGGGCACGCTGGCTTTTAATCGTCTGCTTCAGTCGGACGAACGCTCCCGCCCCTGCAGCGATCGCCTTGCCCTTCCGCGTCACGGGCTTGGCCAGGGTGTAAAGATCGCGGGCCTCGCCACCAAACCCACTCTTATAGGCCATATCTCCAACAGAGAAATCCATGACAGTCAGGCCCTGCTCGCGGGCCCAGCGCATATAACGAGCAAGGATCGCCATGCCGGGGGAACAGGCTTGCCAGTCACCCCCGGCCATCGTGACGATCGTCAGGTGAATCGTTTTGTCATGGATCAGCGTATAGGTGGTTGCGATCCATTGGTCATCAACGGCAAGGCCAAAGATCTGCGCCGGCCCACGCCCGCCAATGCCAGCAAGTGCTGCCGCGCGATAGCAATCTTCGATGCCGGGGCCAGTCAGGTGATCGAAACGGCCCAAGTCGCGAAAGCGCTGACGGCGCTGCGCCACCATGACCGGCAGCAGGGTCTCTACCTCCTCGCGCGTCTGCGCTGCGACGAAACGTACTGTGCCCCGCTCCGCCATTCTGCGGGCCGAGGTCTTCAAGATCCGTCGTGTCTGATTGTTTACCAGACGATCGACAAGTGACTCGGGATCGCCCTCAATCATCACGTCGAAACTCTTCTTCGGCGAGAGGGTCAGTCCCGGCAGGCGGGCCAGAGGGTTGGGCCGCCCCTGGATCGTTTCTGTGATCTGATCGATGTGAACCAGATCGGCAGGCGGGAGCGCCGAGGCGATCGCGTGCCAGAGCGTCGGACCGGCATCATCAGGCAGTGTAAAATCCTTTGCCAGCACCGGTGCACTGATATCGCTGACCTCAGAGCCGAGAAAAACGATACGACGATGGGTACGTCGCCTCTGCAGCACCAGCGGCAGCAGCATCACGCATCCACCCGTTACCGTCTCCGTGACCTCGACGACGAAAGCGCGATCCCCGCGCGGGCGAAGAATATGCGTGTCGATCGCCTGCAGCCAGTCGTAGCGCTGGAAGGCAGACAGCGTGCCCTCGCCTTCCAGCCCGCGCCAGATCGGCTCCACTTCTGTGAGGTTGTCATGTCGCCGTGCGGCAAGGCCGAAGCTGGGTTGGCTGGATACTGTTGCTGAAGGGGAGGTTGTCAGGGGCCTGTCCACTCCGATGTGCCATTTCGCGGATATCGCTAATATCTCAGGCGCTCCCTTAATGTTCGGTATAGGAGCAGGCGAAGTGCAAACGGAACCGTACTTCGTCGACCGTCACAGCGAAAACTGTTTCAGCATGCTACAAGTGACACGGGAACCAGCAGCATGAGGGGCGATCATGGATGCATTGCGCGCGCGACTGACGGACCAGGCCTATGAGGAGGCCATCCGCCATTGCACCACGAGCATTCTTCCCATGCATATCGGCGAGCGGCTGATCAACAAGATCTTCGGCCGCAATCTGCAATCCCATGCCGCCGGTCTCCTCGCTGTGCTGCATTGCAAGGCAGAGCTGGGTCTGGGTCAAAGGCCGACGCTGACGCGAATCCAGGAGGAAATGGGGTCGTCACGCACGCTTTCTGCATTTTTCGCTCTGCTTAAATTTGCCGGGTATATCGAAGCGACGCCGGGAGATGACGATCGGCGCAAGAAGGTGTTGACCGCTGGCGAGCCACTTCTCGATGGTCTGAAGACCTGGCTGTCGCACCACATGAGCTGCGCTGAGGTTGCAGGTCTCCTGTCGGACGGTTACGCCGAACGCCTGCGCAATGACAAGGACTTTGCCATTGGCTTTATCGCCTCGTCGAAACCCGTCCTTGAGCGAACGCGGGAAGCGCTCACCCGGCCCGGAGCCTGGCCCTGGTTCGACGATTTCGACTGCGGCGACAGGATCGCGCTTGCGCTGCTGCGCAGCCACTATGCCGGTGCCGACCTCGATGGTGACCGCTGGTTTACCCTGGAATCCCGCGAACTGTCCGGGCAACTTGGTATCTCGCACTCGCATCTGCGCAATGTCGTAAATGCCGCAGAAGTGGAGGGCTACCTGCTCCAGGATCGCCAGTCGCACCGTGTGTCACTCACGCCACGAATGCTTGCGGATGTCCGCAGCTTCCACCTCGCCTTCTGGGGCTGGATCGCTGAAGCCGTCGATCAGGTCGCGGCACGGACAAGGCACAGTGCCTGAACTTGAAGCAAACTTTCACTGAGAGCGGGACTAGGCAGCGGCAACGCGCTCGCCTAGCCTGTCGCAGAACACGTGACAGGGCAGGAAAGGCCGCCGATGGACGAGACACATGACACGAGCCAGCTGGAAATGGTGGTGCTTATGACACCAGACATGGCAAATTTTTCCGGCAAGGTGCATGGGGGTGCCCTGCTCAATCTTCTCGACCGCGTCGCCTATTCCTGCGCCTCCCGCTACTCACAGCAATATGCCGTCACGCTCTCGGTGGATCAGGTGGTGTTCCGCCAGCCGATCCATGTCGGCGAGCTCGTCACTTTCCGCGCCTCGATCAACCATGCCGGTCGAACGTCCATGGAGATCGGCATCCGGGTGGAGGCGGAAAACATCCGAACCGGCGAGCGACGCCACACGAATTCCTGCTATTTCACCATGGTCGCAGTGGATGCAGAAGGGAGGCCCACCGCCGTTCCAGCTTATGAGGCGAAGACCGAAGTTCGCAAACGCCGCCAGCGCGCCGCCGAGATCCGCAGGGCGCTGAGGCTCGAATTCGAGGAGCGCTTCAGGGAGGCGGCAAGCTTGGCGCAAGAAGGCTGAGGATCTCCAACTTTCGCCAGTAGCTTGATTTGTTGCGACGCTGTCAGCCCCTCACCGCCTGATAACCCCGGCGGAAATAGACGAGGGCGGCGTCGCGCTGATTGGCGCGCACGTCCACCACTTCGCACATCAGGATGACATGCGTGCCAACTTCAACGGTCTCGGTGACCCGGCAATCGAAGGAGACGAGCGCGTCCTGCAAGAGGGGCGCACCGGTCATTCCGCGCGTCCAGCTGGCAGCTGCGAAGCGTTCGGCCATGGGCGTCTTGCCGCCGAAAAGCGAGGACACCGTCTCATGCCCCGGCGCCAGCGCGTTGACCGATACCACCTTGTTGGTGAGCACGGCCGGCGCTGCCGAACTCTGGCGGTTGAGGCAGACGAGCAGTGTCGGCGGATCGTCCGTCACGCTGGTAACGGCGGTCGCCGTGAAGCCAGCCGGACCTGCAGCGCCATCCGATGCAATCACGTTCACGGCGGCGGCAAGTGACGCCATGCCTTCGCGGTAGATCTCCCGCGTGACGGGAGGAAGAGCCACGGACGGTTCAATGGGTTTTGCTTCTGTCGCTATCATGGCTCTCTCCTCGTCGTTTCGCCGGATCGGTTCGAGATCTGGTGTCCTTTAGAATTCCCGAAGGTTGTCGCGCAGCAGGTCGTGCGTATAGCGCGTGCGGGCAAGGCCCCGTTTCTGCAGCGCCGGGACCAGTCCGTCGGCCACCTCCATCAGATAACGGCGCGAGACGCGCAGCACCGGCGTCGTCACGAGGAAGCCGTCGCCGCCGACTTCGTCCATCACCTCGCCCATGCGCTCTGCCACCTGATCCGGCGTGCCGATCAATTCGACGGAGGAGACGAGACCGCCGCCGCCGGACACGACCAATTCCCGCAACGTCTTGCCGCTTCCCCATTGCTGGAACTTGTCGAGCGAGCCGGATTCGCCGTTGGTCACGAGCTTTTCCGGAAGGGGTTTGTCGAGGTCGAATTTCGAGAAGTCGATTTCTGTAATAGCCGAGATCGAGGCAAGTGTGTCGGTGATGAAATACTCCGACGACATCTGACGCTTGTATTTTTCCTGTGCCTCGAACTCGGTTTCTCCCAATGTCGGCGTGATGCAGAAGAGCACCTTGATCTCGTCCGGGTCACGGCCGATCTTGGCAGCCCTTTCCCGGATATCGTCGCGGAAGGCTTTCATTTCAGCGGGGCCGGAAGCGACCGAGATGATGGAATCGGCAAAACGAGCGGCAAAGTCGCGGCCGCGCGGCGAGGCGCCCGCCTGGACATAGATCGGACGGTGTTGCGGCGACGGCACTGTGTTGAGGGGACCGCGGACCTGGTAATGCTTGCCGACGTGATCGATAGTCCGGACCTTGCTCGGGTCGACATAGACGCCGTTTTCGCGGTCGAGCACGACGGCGTCCTTGTCCCAGCTGTCGAAGAGCTTGTTGACGACTTCCATGTATTCTTCCGCCATCTCATAGCGCGTCTCGCGCAGCGGCAGCTTGTCCATGTTGAAGTTCTTGGCCGCGAGATCCTCGGCGCTGGTGACGATGTTCCAGCCGAAGCGGCCGCGCGTCAGGCTGTCGATGGTCGAGCAAAGGCGGGCAAGCAGGAAGGGCGGATAGGCCATGGTCGACATGGTCGCGACGACCCCGAGCTTCGAGGTCACCATGCCCATCGCGGTGGCGAGCGGTGCCGGGTCATGTTTCGGCACCATCATGGCGTTCTTCAGCGCAAAGTCGCGCGAACCGCCATAGGTTTGTGGCACCATCAGCTTGTCTTCGATCATGATGTAGTCGAAACAGGCGCGCTCCAGCGTCTGCGCCATTTCCATGTAGAAGCGACCATCCCAGGGATACCCGCCCTGGCCGAAGGGTTCGCGCCATTCGTCGGGCGTAAAATTCATGAACCAGGCGAGGTGCATCTTCTTGGGCATGGGGTTTTCCTCTTTCAACGGGCAGTTTGGAGTGGAATGATCTTGGACCGGGAAAGCTCGAAGCGCGCGCTCTCGCGCACGATGCGCGGCTTGGCTTCGAAGTCTGACGTAATACCGGCGCCGTAGCGCTCGGGCGCCTGCGGGTCGCGGCGCAGCTTGTCGATGGCAATCACGCGGGTGCCAAGTTCGAAAGCCTCGCCCATGTCGTGGGTGACCATGACGATGGTCATCTGCCGCTCGGTCCACAATTCGCGGATCAGCACGTGCATGCTTTTGCGGGTGACCGGATCAAGCGCACCGAAGGGCTCATCGAGCAGAAGCACTTTCGGCTGCATGATCAGCGCCTGGGCAATTGCCAATCGCTGCTGCATGCCGCCCGACAATTGCTGCGGATATTTGGAGGCTGCCTCTTTGAGGCCGACGCGCTCCAGAAGCGCCATGGCGCGGTCGCGCAGGGCTTTGCGCCTTGCGCCAAACAACGTGCCGAGAAAAGCGGAGCCGCGCCATTGCGGCCCCAGCATGACATTGCCGAGGACTGTCTTGTGTGGGAATACCGAATAGCGCTGAAAGACGACGCCGCGGTCATCGGTCGGTTCACCGGCAATCGGTTGGCCGTCGAGCAGGATCCGACCGCGTGTCGGCACCTCCTGGCTCAGCAGCAGGCGCAAAAGCGTTGTCTTGCCGACGCCGCTCGGGCCAACGATCGACAGGAACTCGTGGTCCTTTAGCGTGAGGCTTACATTTTCGAGTATGATGGCGTCGCCATATTCCTTCCAGACCTTGTCGAATACGATCTCGACCATGTCAGCCCTCCTTCAACACGGACCAGGGGAAGAGAAAGGCCGACAGCTTGCGCAGTGCGAGGTCGACGAGGAAGGCGAGCAGCGTGATCCAGACGACGTAAGGCAGGATGATATCCATCGCGAGATAGCGGCGGACGAGGAAAATCCGGTAACCGAGGCCGCCTTCCGCCGTGATCGCTTCCGCCGCGATGACGAAGAGCCAGGTGGCGCCGAGCGACAGGCGCACGGCGTTGATCAGGCCCGGCAGGATCTGCGGCAACACGACATGGATCAGCATGTGCCAGGATGAACCGCCGAGCGTCTGGGCCTTGATGATCTGCTCGCGCGGCAGCGCCTCAACCCGCAGCACCACATCGCGCATGAGGAAGGGCGCCACCCCAAAGACGATCAGGACGATCTTGGAAACTTCGCCGAGACCGAAGAGGATGAAGAGGATCGGCAGCATGGCAAGCGGCGGCACGAGCGAGATGGCGGCGAGCACCGGATCGAAGGCGGCTCGCAACTGCGGGATGAAGCCGATTGGCGCGCCGAGCACGAGACCGAGCAGGGCCGATAGACCGAGGCCGACAAAAAGCCGCCAGAGGCTCAGATAGGTGTCAAACCAGAAGAGCAGCGCGCCGCTTGCCCGGTCCTGCTCGAACATCATCCGGTTCATGGCCGAAAGGAAGGAGGACAGTGCCGGCATCAGCTTGTCGGTCGGATTGACGGAGAGCCGCGCTTCCGACGCCAGCACATAGGCGAGCAGGATGAGAATGAAGGGCAGGACGCCGAGAAAGAGGCGTTGGCCGCGGGAGGGAGGGTAGTTGATGATACGTTTCATGAAACCGTGTCCCTTCCCTCGCCGTCCCGATCAGAGCCCGCCGTCCGCGCCGAGCTTGGCGTAGGAGGCGTCGATGCGCAGTTTCACATTGGCGGGATCACCGAGCACAGTGCCATCGGCAAGCTCGATGCCGATGGCATCCACCGAGGTCGCCCCCTGGCCGAACAGGCCACGATCGAAGGAGAACTTACGGATGTCGTCCATTATCGTGCCGGTCTTGGCATCGCTGAGGAAGGTCGCGGCTTCTGCCGGGGTGTAGAAGAAGAAGGTCGTATCGATCTGGGTCTTCAGGCCCGCCTGGTCGGTGCCCAGCGCACTTGCCATGTAGTCGTTGACGGGCTTGGCTGTATCGCCTCCGGCCTTGATCGCGGCAAGCGCCTCATACCAGGCGCCGGTCAGCGCCTTGCCGAAGGCCGGATTGTCTTTCAGCACTTGTGTATTGCCGATGAAGACATCCATGATTTCGCCAGGGATTTCAGAGCTGTCAAACAGCACCTTGGTCTCCGGCGAGCCCGCAATCATGTCGGCCGTCATCGGCTTCCATGCGGCGGCATTCTGAATGTCGGCGTTGGAGAGATAGGCGGCGGCGATATCGGCATCAGAAATGTTGACGGTTTTCACCTCACCGACACCGCTCAGGCCATTCATGACAAGCGCGCGATTGAGGAGGTAGTGCGAGACGCTGTATTCGACGAGATAGACGTCCTTGCCCTTGAGGTCGGCAACAGACGTGGCCGACTTAGACATCAGCACATCATTGCCGTTGGAATAGTCGGTGATCAGGAAGATCGAAGTATCGACCCCGCCGGCAGCTGGCATGGTGAGTGCATCCATGCCGGCGACGCCGACGGCATCGAGATCGCCGGAAATGAACTGGTTGATCGAGCCGACATAGTCGTTGATCGGCATCATCTCGATCTCGATGCCGTATTTGTCGGCCCATTTCTTCAAGATGCCGCTTTCCTTCATGTAACCCATGGGCATGAAGCCGACATAGATGGAGTAGCCAACCTTGAAGGCAGTCTTCTGCGCAGCAGAAGCGCTTCCGGCCAAGGCCAGAGCGGCGCCAATTGCAATGATGAGGAACTGAGTTAAGGCACGCAAAGAGGTTTTCATGGGCTGGGCTCCCGACCTTGTCATGCTTGATATTGCACCTAACTAAGCAAGCGTTTAATAGCTTCGCAAGTGCAAAAATGACAAAGATCAAATTATGGGCAAGCTTGCGAGAGCCTTTGCGTAGAAGGCGTTTTTTTAAGCTGGGATAGATGCTGCACTGCACATTCACGCGCCACAAATTCACGCTGGTGAAGCTCTCGAAAGCGCTATAATCGAACAGGTCTGTCAGGGAAGGACGAGATATTTGGCCAAGGCTGCACGACAGAGACTGGATCCGAACCAGCGGATCGAACTCATCCTCGACGCGACGCTCGGACTTGTCGGCACCTCGCACTTCTCTGTTGTCACCATGCGCGACATAGCGCTTGCCTGCGACGTCAATGTCGCGCTGCTCTACCACTACTTCAGCAGCAAGGATCACCTGGTCAGGCTCGTGCTCGCACGGGCGCTGGGTCAGGTGACAGATGACTATGAGGCCCGGCGTGGCGCCCACGGCCAAGATTTCCTCGGCGATATCAGTGCGTGGTTCTCCACCCATGCGGCGATGGCGCCGAGCATGATGTCGCGCATGGTGAAACTCATGTCTGATCAGGCGGCACTTCCGGTGCGCGACCCGGAGCTTGATGCTCTCGTCATGGGCTTCTACCAGTTCGAAAGGGATCTGATCGTCCACACCCTGGAGCAAGGAATGGCCATCGGCCGCTACAAGAGAGTGGAAAGCGAAAAGCTTGCGCGTTTCGTCGGCCTGCATCTGGACGGCATTTTCCATGGCGCGGAAAGTCGCGGCCAGATCCGCATCGCAGATGATATTGCCGATCTGCGCGAGATGCTGGAGGCGCAGTTGCGTCCGTGAGGAACCTCAGGTGGTGATGCGGGAAAAGGCGGCGAGCACGGTGCGCTCGGACTGGGCAAGATAGGCTTCGAGCGCTGTCGCCGCCTCCTTCGGATGGCCCGTTTCCAGTTTCTCAAGGATCGCGGCATTGAGCTCGACATAGGGTGCGTGCAGCAATTCGGGATCGTCCAGCAGGCCAAAGCTCAGGCGCAGTTCGGCGGCGATCTGGGCGTAGAAGGCACTCAGCCTGACGCTGTCGGCAAGCTCGACGATCGCCGAATGGAATTTCATGTTTTCGCTGCCAACCCTGCCCCAGTCGCCAGCCTGTCGCGCGAGCCGGGCCTCGTCAACAGCGGCCCGCATGCGGATAACAGCTGGGTGGTTCGGATAAGCATCGGCAAGCGCGCGACATTCGACAATGCGGCGGACGCGGTAGATGTCGATGATCGAGGCCATGCTGGGCGTAGCCACGAAGACCCCGCGATTGGGCTCATGACGAAGGAGACCTTCCTTGGTCAGTAGCCGGAAGGCTTCGCGGAGCGAATTGCGCGAGACATCGAGATCAGCACTGAGGGCAGCTTCCGACAGGCGCTGACCGGGCTTCAGTTCCCCGCTAATCAGCTTGTTGCGGATATCCTCCGCCAGTCGTGGCGCCAAGGCTGCCGCCGGATCCGTTTCTGCCATGCTTGTCTCCCCTACCCCGACGATCGGTCGCCCCTTGCCGACCTCGGCCCTTACGGCGTCGACACGCTTTCTTCTCGCCACTCGCGACCGTAACCGCCGTCTGTTCACCTGCGTCAGCCTTATTGTCCAAACCCCCGAAAACGGCAACTACGACCGGGACGTCGATTAGAAATTGTCCGAAAGCAGGTCAAACATCGACCAAATTCTGGATTTTTGCTCAACATTTCGGCACAATAGTAGAACGATCAAATAATATCGTTGAACAATCTTGACAGAATTGTGAAACGCGGCGAGGCTGAGACCTGTCGATCATCAAGTCTGCCGGAACAACTGGCGCAGGATCACGGAGAGGGTAACATGGAACAGAATACGACAGTTCCGGCGAAAGCCGGGCCGGACGGCATGTCAAAAGCGAAACGCGGCGCCTTCGTCGCGGCGATATTTCTGATGGCGACCTCCGCCATCGGCCCAGGCTTCATCACGCAGACCGCGACCTTTACCACTAAACTCGGCTCGGCATTCGCCTTTGCGATCCTTGCTTCGATCCTGATCGACTTCGTCGTCCAGCTGAACATCTGGCGGATCGTGACGCTGACGAAAATGCGCGCCTCCGACATCGCCAATGCTGCAATCCCCGGAACCGGCTATGTGCTGGCCGTGCTTGTCATCATCGGGGGATTGTTCTTCAACATCGGCAATATTGGTGGGTCGGGGCTCGGCCTCAACGCGATGATGGGAATAGATCCCAAATGGGGCGGCGCGATCAGCGCCTTAATCGCGATCGGCATTTTCAGCTCCAAGCGGGCCGGTGTAGCGATCGACCGCCTGATCATTGTCGCTGGTATCGCCATGATCGTACTGACGCTTTACGTGGCGATCGTCTCGCAGCCGCCGGTCGGTGACGCGCTCTTCCAGACCTTCCTGCCGTCCACAATCGATTTCGCGACGATCACGACGATCGTCGGTGGTACGGTCGGTGGCTACATCACCTATTCCGGCGCCCATCGTCTGCTCGACAAGGGCACCGTCGGCATCGAGAACCTCGGCGCCGTCAACCGTGCCGCCTTGACCGGCATCGCAGTCACTGGACTGATGCGCTACGTGCTCTTCCTCGCCATCCTCGGCGTGGTCGCTTCCGGCGTGGTAATCGATATATCGGGCAAGGGCGCGAACCCCGCTGCCCAGGCCTTCCAGGCAGCCGCCGGCGACGTCGGCTACCGGATCTTTGGCGCCGTTCTCTGGTTTGCCGCCATCACTTCGGTCATCGGGGCTGCCTATACCTCGGTGTCCTTCATCACGGTGTTCAAGGCCGACATCAGCGAGCGCGCCCGCAACATCGCGACCGTGATCTTCATCGCTGTCTCCCTGTTCTTCTACGTCATTATCACAACGCCGCCTGCACAGATGCTGGTCTTCGTCGGCGGTCTGAACGGCCTCATCCTGCCAATCGGGCTTTCGATCTTCGTCTATGCTGCCTGGGCACGCTCCGACCTGATGGCGGGCTACCGTTATCCGCGCTGGCTGCTGGTGCTTGGCGCGCTCACTTGCGCCCTCACCTGGTACATGGGCTACAAGTCGATCGGCCCGATCTTCGCGCTGCTGACAGGCGCCTGATCACAAAACGCCTAACCGACACGGGAGGAAGACATGACTGCCATCGATCTCAACAGCGACCTCGGCGAAAGCTATGGCGCCTGGGCCATGGGCGACGACGAGGCCATGCTCTCGATCGTCTCCAGCGCCAATGTCGCCTGCGGTTTTCATGCAGGCGACCCGCTCGGCATCTGGAAGACCGTCAAGGCGGCGGCTGAAAAGGGTGTATCGATCGGTGCGCATGTCTCCTATCCCGATCGCGTCGGCTTCGGCCGGCGCGACATGGATGTGACCTCGGCGGAACTGACCGCCGACGTCATCTACCAGATCGGCGCGATCAAGGGCGTGGCGGCGGCAGCCGGCGTCACCGTCGGCTACGTCAAGCCGCATGGCGCGCTCTACAATCGCATCGCCCATGATCCAAAGCAGGGCCAGGCGGTGATCGACGGCATCAAGGCGATTGACCGAAGCCTGGTCTTGATGGGGCTTGCCGGCGCGCCGATCCTTGAACTCGCGCAGAAGTCCGGCCTCAAGACCGTTGCGGAAGCCTTTGCCGATCGGGCCTATACACCCGGCGGCGAGCTGGTCTCTCGCCGCGAAACCGGATCCGTGCTGCATGATACCGACCTCATTGCCCGCCGCATGCTTCAGCTCGCCCAGGAAGGTACGCTCGAGGCCATCGACGGCTCGACCATCAAGGTCGATGCGCAATCGATCTGCGTGCATGGCGATAGCCCAGGCGCTGTTGCCATTGCCCAAGAAATCCGCCGCGCCTTTGAGGCAGATGGCATCACCGTCCGCTCCTTCCTCAAAGCCTGACAAGATCGCCCGAACACCGTCTGGAGCACTGTCATGATCGCACTCGACCACCTCCGTCATGTGGATGCAACACCCGCTCGGCTTGCCCGCGAAAGCTACCGGGCCGGAGAGATTGCCCCAACCTCTGGTGTTGCGCCCGGTTTCACCCAGGCCAACATGATCGTTCTGCCGCGCGACTGGGCCTTCGACTTTTTGCTTTATGCCCAGCGCAACCCGAAGGCCTGCCCGGTGCTCGATGTGTCGGATCCCGGCTCGCATGCCACACATCTGGCGCCAGGTGCCGATCTTCGAAGAGACCTGCCGCTCTACCGGATCTGGCGCGACGGCAAGCTTGCCGAGGAAACACCGGATGCGACAAAAGCCTGGGCCGAGCATCCGGATCTGGTCAGCTTCCTGATCGGCTGCAGCTTCACCTTCGAAACCCCTATGCTGGACGCCGGCATCGAGATCCGTCACATCACCGACAAGTCCAATGTGCCAATGTATCTGACCAACCGGCCTTGCCGTCCCGCCGGCCGCCTGCATGGCAATATGGTCGTGTCGATGCGGCCGATCCCGGCCTCGCGCGTGGCGGATGCCGCGACCATTTCCGGCCGCTTCCCGGCGGTCCATGGCGCACCCGTTCATGTCGGCGCACCTGAAGAGATCGGCATCCACGATCTGGGAAAACCGGAATTCGGCGATCCCGTTCGTATTGAGCCGGGCGAGATACCGGTCTTCTGGGCCTGCGGCGTCACACCCCAGGCGGCCGTCATGGCGTCTGGCGTCCCCTTTGCCATCACCCATGCGCCGGGTCATATGTTCATCACGGACATTCCCGACACTGCCTATCACGCCTGAGGTGCCCATGCGTTTCTTGCCCGTCAGCCTGACCGTCCTGCTTGTCGAACTCACAGATCTCGACGAGACGTTGGCGCTGTTTGCCTCTCTCGAAGCCGATCCGGTCGAGGGCATTGAGGACATGGTGCCGGCGGCGCGCACGCTGATGATCCGCTTTCGCCCGGATCGGCTGTCGGCCGAAGGTCTCGCCGCAACGATCGCCGAGCGCGACCTGTCAGCCCGCATTGCACCCTCGGACGTGCTGGTCGAAATCCCGGTGCAGTATGACGGCGAAGACTTGGACGACGTCGCGAGCCTGACGGGCCTTTCGGTCGAGGAGGTTATCCGCCGCCACACGGAAAGTACCTTCACCGTCGCATTTTGTGGTTTTGCTCCTGGCTTCGGTTATCTGGTTGGCGGTGATCCGGCCCTCCAGGTGCCCCGGCGACAAAGCCCGCGCACGAAAATCCCGGCAGGCTCAGTGGCGCTTGCAGGCGCTTTTTCGGGCGTCTATCCGCAAAACAGCCCCGGCGGTTGGCAGATCATCGGCACGACACCTGTGAAGATGTGGGATCTGAGCCGCGATCCGCCGGCCTTGTTCCAGCCCGGCTACCGCGTTCGCTTCGTTGATCTCGCCCACCGGACCACCGCAGCGACCGTGACCCCCTCGGCGGCCAACACGCAACACGCAGCGAAAGAGATGGACGACGCCGTCTCGATCACCGTGCTGGCTGCCCCGATGCCCGCCCTCTTCCAGGATCTCGGTCGCTTCGGCCAGACCGGCCAGGGCGTGTCGGCATCCGGCGCGCTGGACCAGGGCGCCTTCAAGGCGGCGAACCGGGCCGTCGGCAATCCCGTCTCGACGCCGGCTCTCGAAATCGCGCTTGGTGGCTTCTCCTTTGAGGTGTCCGGCCGAGCCGTCATGGCCCTGACCGGCGCTCCCTGCCCGATCACTATCCGCGACGCCAGGGGTCGCGAGATCAAAGCCGAAACCTATCGTCCGATCTCGCTCGAAGCCGGCGACGTGGTGACCCTCGGGTTTGCGCCGAAGGGTGCCCGCAGCTATCTCGCCTTCCGGGGCGGGCTTGAGGTCAAACCGGTACTAGGCAGCGCCTCCACCGATACGCTGGCGGTTGTTGGACCTGAGCCGGTCGCGATCGGCGCAAAGCTGCGCATTGCCGGGGGCCAGGGTCTCTCCCCGGTCTCGCTCGACGAGAGACCTGCCTTTGATTGTCCGAAGCCTAACGAAGTCGTTTCGCTCGACGTCATCATGGGACCGCGCAGCGACTGGTTCACGGACCTTGGTCTTGCGACGCTCAGTGCGCAGCTCTACACCGTGACACCGCAGTCGAACCGCGTCGGTATTCGGATCCAAGGACCCAAGCCGCTGGAGCGCAAGGACAAAGCGGAGCTGCCAAGCGAAGGCACGGCGACCGGCGCAATCCAGGTGCCGCATAGCGGCCAGCCCGTGCTTTTCCTCGCCGATCATCCCTTGACCGGCGGTTACCCGGTCATCGGCACGGTTGCTGAATACCATCTCGATCTTGCCGGGCAGATCCCGGTCAATGCCAAAATCCAGTTCCGGCCCGTGACGGCTTTTGCCGAGATCACGCCCGCCAAGGGATGATCCGCGACGGCGCGCACGAAGAACCGTCAAATAACAGTGAGGAGACCCCGATGAAGAAAGTGCTGATCGCCAACCGCGGCGAAATCGCCGTGCGCATCATTCGCGCGTGCCGCGACTACGGCCTGAAATCGGTCGCCGTCTATGCCGATCCGGATATGGACGCGCTCTTCGTGCAACTCGCAGACGAAGCCTATGGGCTGGGGGGCAGCCGCCCGGCCGAGACCTACCTCGATATGGAGAAGCTGATTGCGGTTGCTAGAAGCTCGGGTGCTGACGCCGTCCATCCGGGTTACGGTTTCCTCTCCGAGCGCGCCGAATTCGCCCGCGCCGTGCAGGATGCTGGCCTCACCTGGATTGGTCCGGATCCGCATGTGATCGAAGCGCTTGGCGACAAGGTCGAGGCGCGACGGATCGCGACCAGCGTCGGCGCGCCGCTTGTGGCTGGCAGCGACGGCCCCGTCGAGACGGCGGCCGAAGTCATTGCTTTTGCCGAGCAGCACGGTCTCCCGGTTGCGATCAAGGCGGCCCATGGTGGCGGCGGGCGCGGGCTTAAGGTCGCCTGGAAGATCGAAGAGGTGGCCGAACTCTACGAATCCGCCGTCCGCGAGGCAAAAGCCGCTTTCGGCCGTGGCGAATGTTTCCTCGAACGTTTCCTCGATCGCCCGCGTCATATCGAGGCACAGGTGCTGGCCGACAGACATGGCAATGTGCTGGTCATCGGCACCCGCGATTGCTCGCTGCAGCGGCGTAACCAGAAGCTCGTTGAAGAGGCGCCCGCCCCTTTCCTCACCGACAGCCAGCGCAAGTCAATTCATGATGCCGCCAAGCGCATTTGTGCGGCGGCTGGCTATTCAGGCGCCGGCACGGTCGAATTCCTGCTCGGCATCGACGGCACGATCTCATTCCTGGAAGTCAACACCCGCCTCCAGGTCGAGCATCCTGTCACCGAAGAAACCACCGGCATAGACCTCGTCGTCGAACAGTTCCGGATCGCCGAGGGTAGAGCACTGGAAGTGACCGAGACCCCTCTACCGCGGGGTCATTCGATCGAATTCCGCATCAATGCAGAGGATCCGGGCCGTGGCTTCCTGCCGACGCCGGGTCAGATCACCCTGTTTGAAGCCCCTTCCGGGCCCGGTATCCGGCTCGACACCGGCGTCGTCTCGGGCTCGACAGTGCCCGGCACCTTCGATTCCCTGATGGCCAAGCTGATCGTGACGGGTGCAACGCGAGAACAGGCAATCGCGCGCGCACGCCGCGCCTTGCATGAGTTCCAGATCGAAGGTGTGGCCACGGTGCTCCCCTTCGACCGCGCCGTGATCGAGCATCCCGACTTTACCGGCACCGATGGGTTCAAGGTACACACCCGCTGGATCGAGACGGATTTCGCCGGCGCGCTGGAGGCGATGGCACGGCCGGAACCTGTGACTGGCAGCCAGCTGATCCGTACCCATATCGAGATCGACGGCAAGCGCCACGAAGTTGGCATTCCGGCGACCTTGCTTGCAGGACTTGGCGGGGTGTCCGGTGCCAACACCGGAACGCCTCCAATGAAAGCTGAGGATGAAAACAACATCACAGCTCCGATCGCCGGCACTTTGCAGGCCTTTAAAGTCGAAGACGGAGCGATGGTTGAGGCGGGAGAGCTTGTTGCCGTCATGGAAGCGATGAAGATGGAAACCCAGGTTACGGCGTTAAAGGCTGGACGCATCACCCTCAAGGCTGCCGCAGGTGACTATGTTCAGGCTGGAGAGGAAATCGCGCGTTACGAGGAATAACTCTGCTTCGTCGATCTACCGCGATGGTGCCGCCATCGAAGCTCAAGAAGCGGGATGGTACTTTCACCTCAGCTATTCCCTGACGTTCCAAGGATTGACGATCTTCAACCCGATATCTGCAAAATCCTTGGTATTGCGCGTTGCCAGAGCGAGATCGTGAGCAAGGGCCGTCGCGGCAATGAAACCATCCATGGAAGCCAGTCCGCCACCTTGTCGCTTGGCCAGTGCCATCAAACCACCCCAGGCGGCAGCGACTGGGCCATCCACGGTGAGGACCCGGCCATGGAAACGTTGCTGCAGGTCATGGTTCAGCCAATCCATGAGGGCGTCCCGCTTCTTCCCGCTGTCCATCAAGGCCACGCCACGGTGGATCTCCGCTATCGACATAATGCTGATGAATGTCCGGTCTTCATCGAGTGCATGAAGCCAATTCAAGACGCCCATGTCGGGACGCGGCTTCGTGACTTCCGATAAGACGTTCGTATCGAGGAGCAGCATCACAGCGACAAGTCGCGCGGCTCATCTCTCGGTCGCTCGATTTCGATATCAGCGCTACGAAGGGGAGATTGTAGCAGGAAATCGGCCAGCGACCCCTTTCGTGCGATCTTCTGCTGCCACTCTTCTGCCGAGACGATAACCACGCTTGGTTTTCCGTTCTTGGTTATGGTCTGGGGTGCCAACTGTGCTTTTTCCATCACTTCTGACAATCGTGCCTTGGCATTGGCGACAGTCCAGTTCGCGTCTTCTTTTCGTGAGGCTGCCATGACCCTCTCCTTGACCATAATGACTATATTGACCATACCGAAAGAATATGCGGAGGGCAAGGGCTCGGTTCATGGCGAGGCACAAGCGGAGCTTCGGTTTTCGCTAATCGCGACAGCAAAAGGCCCGCACGATGGCGGGCCCGTTGTTCAGTCTATGCAAAAAGCCGTCAGACCTTGTCGACGACGTTCTTCACGGCGTCTTTGGCCTCGCCTTTAGCCTGCTGGCCATGGCCCTTGGCTTCCTGGACGGCGCCCTTGGCTTCCATGCTGTGGTTGTCGGTGGCGTCACCGATGGCCTGCTTGGCCTTGCCCGTCAGCTCGTTTGCCTTGCCGGAAATCTTGTCAGCTGTAGAACCCATAATCGTTCTCCTTTATCGACGGTAACGCGCTGCCCTCAAGTCGCTATCCGGTCAAACGCCGGGGAAGTCCGTCTTGGGCGGCTTGACGATCCGCTTGTCTTTACAATGCTTGCCGGGGCGAAACGTTCCGCAGCTTTTGCGGGCAATCCAACGCGTCCTCCAAGGCATTTAAGAGAACGAACACGGTTACGGCCGTCCTTCAGCGCTTGTAGGCACCAAGGCCGGGGCGGAAGCTCTTGTCGTCGAGGAACTGCTTCAGACCCTCGGCACGGCCATTGCTCTTGTCGAGAAAGAGCATCTGTTCGAGCTTGGCATAGATGTAGTCGTCCGCCTGTTCGAAGGGCATATTGCGTACGCGCTTGAACGTGTCCTTGGCGGCTTTCAAGACCACCGGGTTCTTTTCCAGGAGGCTTGCGCAGATAGACCGCACGCGGGTCTCGAGATCGGCCAGCGGCACGGATTCGTTGACGAGGCCCATTTCGCGGGCCTTCTGACCGCCGAAATTCTCACCCGTCATGATGTAGTAAAGCGAGTCGCGGTGGTTCATCACCTCAGCGACGGCACGGGTGACATTGCCGCCGGGCAGAATACCCCAGTTGATTTCGGAAAGGCCAAAGGTTGCCTCGTCGGCCGCAACCGCCAGATCGCAGGCAACGAGCGGCGTAAACGCTCCACCGAAGCACCAGCCGTTGACCATCGCGATTGTCGGCTTTTCGAAATACATCAGGCGGTTCCACCAACCGCCGGACTGGCGCCGGCTCTTCAGGACGGCACCGCGCCCCTTTCCGTCATTTTCGCGGAAATACTCCTTCAAATCCATGCCCGCCGACCAGGACTGGCCGGCGCCACGCAAGACGAGCACGCCGCAGCGATCGTCGGCCTCCAACTCGTCGAGAACCTCCATCATGCGGATGTTGAGGGCCGGGTTCATCGCATTGCGCTTTTCCGGGCGGTTCAGCGTTACAAAGGCAATGCCGTTGTCGAATTCGACGAGCACGGGGCTCTGCGGTTTCTGGTCGGTCTCGGTCATGTCATGCTCCTTGGAATGGCTGGCTGCGGCAATCTTTGCCACTGTCGCCCGTGTAAGATCAGGATGGCAGGTGGCTCTGGCGCAGGATGTGTTTCTGCGCCTTGCCAGAAGCTGTGCGAGGAATGGCATCAAGAAAGACGATGCGGGCGGGACGTTTGTAGGAGGCGAGGCGCTCAGCGCAGTGGGAAAGAAGCTCGTCCACGGTCGGGTGCTCGTCATGCGGCACGATGAACGCGATGCCGCATTCGCCCCATTTCGGATCGGCGATACCGATCACAGCGACGTCTCGCACCTTATGGTGCGCGCCAATCACCGCCTCGACCTCGGCCGGAAAGACGTTTTCGCCGCCTGAGATATACATGTCCTTCAAACGATCCGGCACGTGGATGACACCGCCGTCGCCCCGGCATCCAAGATCACCGGACCGATACCAGTCGCCGACGAAGGCTGCCGCCGTCTCTTCCGGCTTGTTCCAGTATCCGGGCGTCACCGAGGGGCCTCGCAGCCAGATTTCGCCAACCTCGCCGTCGGCCACGTCCTCACCCTTTGCGTCCACCAGCCGAACCTCCAGCAGGGGAGCGGCAAATCCGACGCTACCAGGGTGGCGGGCAACAACGGCTCGGTCGAGCGGCATATGGACCGCCGTTCCCGCTTCACTCATGCCGTAGCCATTGACAAGAGGTATACCGTCTTCGAGGAAGGTCTCGATCAGGCTCGGCGAGAGCGGCGCGCCGCCGACAAAGATCGCTTGCAGAGCCTTGAGAGCCGAAGGGTCCCAGCCGGGAGCTGCGCGCAATGCTGCCGCCATCTGTGGTACGGCAAAGTAATGGGTGACCCCGAGCGCCGGATCGGCAAGCGTGGCGAGCGTGCGGTCGGGCATGAACCGGTCGGAGATCACCAGCCTGCCCCCCATCATCAGGGTGGTGCGTCCGATCGCAATCAGTCCGATCGTGTGGAAGAACGGCAGGTCGCACAGAGTGACGCTATTGGCCGTCACCTCTCCTACCACTGCAAAATTGATGGCCGAAGCAAAAGCGTTGCGGCGCGTGATGATGACGCCTTTCGGCATTCCCGTGGTGCCGGACGTGTAGAGCATGATGCAGGCTTGATCGGCATCGATGGCAAGAGCGGCAGCAGGGTCAAGCCGGGCTGCGTATGAAAGCAAGCCCTCCGCCCCCGCGACCGGCAGACCCGGCACATGAAGGTCGTTTATGGCGGAAAGCGTCGCGGCAAATTCTGCGTCATAGACAATGACAGAAGGCCGGCAGTCATCGATGATGCGCCCCAGTTCGGCTGGCCCCAGCCGCCAGTTGAGCGGCACGAACACCTGGCCCGCCCGTTGACAGGCAAGACAGACGCTGATCTGCGCTATGGAGTTTCGGCCTAAGAACGCGATGCGGGGAGCGGACTCCGCTGCGCCGAACTTTGAGATCAAAAAGGCTGCAATCCGGCCAACCAACAAGTTGAGTTCGCCGTAGCTGCAAGTTTCACCGGATGCCACCTCGAATACGGCTGGGCGGTCAGGACCGGTCTTCGCCCGATAGATCAACGGATCGTCAGTTTCCAACCCCACCGATCGCCTCCCCTTAAGGGGCGAGGCCAAGTCTTGCTGCATGCTCTTCCTCCTCCATGCCACCTCAAATGAGGCCTCCCGGCATATTGTATGTTATACTTACTATTATCGCGTTTGTCTGGCAAGAGCAAATTGACTGTTGCATCCGAAAGTGGTCATGAATGGTCGTTCGCGTGACGGACAGAACAGCGGAATGACAGCGATGACGACACCCAAGGACCTGAAGCCCGCGAATGATGACGAAGGTTTCGAGCTGGGCGCCCCTTTAAGAACCGGCCGGCTCGACGACATTCTCGGCTTTCATTTGCGCATGGCCAATGTCGCCATCTACCAGGACTATACAGCCGCCATGGGCGATCTTGGCCTGACGCAGAAACAGTTTGCGGTTCTTGAGTTGGTCGCAGCAAACCCCAAGGTCGGGCAGATCGACATCGCCAATCAACTCAGCATGGACCGTGCAACCATGATGGCGCTGGTCAATCGTCTGGAAGGCCGCAATCTGATCGCAAGACAACCGTCTTCCGTGGACAGGCGACGGCAGGAATTGATCCTCACGGGCGACGGCGCCAATATGCTGACCAAAGCACGCCAGATCCAGACCGAGCACGAGGCCCGCTTCACGGCCCGTTTCTCGCCGCAAGAATTGCAGGACTTCATCGCAGCCCTCAAACGCATCTATCGTGACATCATGCCGGAGACAGACTGAGAGCAGCCTGAATACCCGTCTTTCTGACGCCGCCGACAGGCATCCCCAGGCTTTCCCGGCCTTTACAGCCCCGGAACGTGAAACGGCCGCCCCATGGGGGACGACCGTCACTCTCGGGGGAGGGTCTCAGAACGGGTAATGCTGGTTCGGATCTTCGATGGTGATCCAGCGCAGTTCGGTGAATTCGGCAATCGCCGCCTTGCCACCGAAGCGACCATAACCACTGCCCTTCACGCCACCGAACGGCATTTGCGGCTCGTCGAATACGGTCGGGCCATTGATGTGGCAGATACCGGATTCGATGCGGGCGGCGACCGAAAGGGCGCGGCGGATGTCCCGGCTGAACACGGCCCCGGAAAGTCCGTATTCCGTATCGTTGGCGATGCGGATCGCCTCTTCCTCGCCATTGACACGGATGATCGGCTTGACCGGTCCGAAGCTCTCCTCGGAATACATGCGCATCGAGGCGGTGACGCCATCGAGCAGGGTTGCCTCGACGACGCTACCCTCGCGCTTGCCGCCGGCCACGAGCTTGGCCCCCTTGGAGACTGCGTCGGCGATCAGGTCGTCCATCTTCTTGGCCGATTCCAGGCTGATCAACGAGCCGAGGACGACATGGCCCTTGGGATCGCCGGCCGGCAGTTTGGACGCTTTGGCCGCTAGCTTCTCGACAAATTCGTCAGCGATCTTGGTGTCGACGATGATGCGCTCCGTCGACATGCAGATCTGGCCCATATTGGCGAAGGCACCGAAGGCGGCAGCATTGACGGCCGCATCGATATCGGCGTCGTCAAGGATGACGAGTGGCGCCTTGCCGCCGAGCTCCAGGATCGCCGGCTTCAGGTGACGACCGCAAAGCTCGCCGATGATCTTGCCAACCTTCGTCGAACCGGTGAAATTCACCCGCTTGACGGAGGAATGCGTGATCAGACCTTCGACGATCTTGGCAGCATCTTCCGGCGCATTGGTGATGACACCGATGGCGCCGGTCGGCAGGCCCGCTTCGACGAGGCATTGCGCAATCAGGCGATGGGTGCCCGGGCATTGTTCGGAAGCCTTGAGGATCACCGTATTACCGCAGGCGAGCGGCATGGCAACCGCACGAGTGCCGAGAATAATCGGAGCATTCCACGGCGCGATGCCAAGGCAGACACCGACGGCTTGGCGCATGCCCATGGAAAGCGAACCCGGCTTGTTGGACGGAATGACTTCGCCCGAGATCTGGGTCGTCATCGAGGCAGCTTCGCGCAGCATGCTGGCGGCGACCATGACGTTAAAGGCACCCCAATGGCCTGTCGCACCCGTTTCGGCAACGACGAGATCGCTGAACTCGGCCGTCTTCGATTCCATGATATCGGCTGCTTTGAGCAGGATCTTGCGCCGCTCCCCGGGGCCGGTCTTCGACCAGCCTGGGAAGGCTGCTGCTGCGGCCTCGACGGCGGCATTCGCATCTTCGAGGCTCGCGGCAGAGGCCGTGGTCGCCACTTCCTGCGTGAACGGATTGATGCGGTTGAAGGTCCGGCCGCCATGGGCTGCCTTTTCGGCACCGTTGATCAGCAATGAAATATGCATGTTCATGTGAATGTCTCCTCCGTGAGCGGTTGGGCAGCCGTTGACGGCTGCCTGTTGCAAGTCTCCGTTCGCCGCTATCGCCCAGGCATCTCCCCTGCCCTGCTGCGCCCGGTTGCCGGCCGGCCGCTGATGTCATAGCAAGCCTGGCGGTCATTCCGATCAATTAGTAAGTGTAGCGAACAATTGGCAATGCGCAAGTGGCCTCGAATCAATAGGGCAGGCCGACATAGTTCTCGGCCATCGCGGTGGAGGCGGCGCGTGACTGGGTGAGATAGTCGAGCTCCGCTTCCTGGATCTTCTGTCCGAAGTCGCCAGTGTCCGGGAAGCGGTGCATCAGCGTCGTCATCGACCAGGAGAAACGAACAGCCTTCCAGACCCGCCTCAGCGCCCGCTCGGAATAGGCATCCAGACCAGCTTTGCTCTTGTCCTGATAGTGCTCCAGAAGGCCGGAGAGCAGGTAGAAGACATCAGACGCTGCAAGATTGAGACCCTTCGCTCCGGTCGGGGGCACGATATGGGCAGCGTCGCCAACGAGGAAGAGGCGACCGAACCGCATAGGCTCGGCGACGAAGGAGCGGAGCGGCGCGATCGACTTTTCAAAGCTCGGCCCCGTCACCAGAGCTTGCGCATGGTGCGTCGGGAGACGACGGCGCAGTTCGTCCCAGAAACGGTCGTCGGACCACATCTCGACCTTATCGTCGAGCGAGCACTGCACGTAATAACGGCTGCGTGTATTTGAGCGCATGGAGCAAAGCGCAAAGCCGCGCGGATGGTTGGCGTAGATCAGTTCATGATTGACCGGCGGCACCTCCGCCAGGATACCAAGCCAGCCAAACGGATAGATCTTCTCGAACGTCTTGATGGCGTCTGCCGGGACTGCCTTGCGGCTCGCCCCGTGGAAACCGTCGCAGCCAGCGATATAGTCGCAGTCGATGCGGTGGGTGACACCTTCCTTTTGATAGGTGACGTAAGGATGGTCCCCGTCGAAGCCGGCCGGCGTCACCTCACTTGCTTCATAGACCGTCACGCCGCCATCCCGTTCGCGCCTTTCAATCAGATCGAGCGTCACTTCGGTCTGGCCGTAAACCATGACGCGTTTTCCACCCGTCAGGTCGAAGAGGTCGATACGGTGGTCGCGACCATCGAAGGCCAGGGAAAAACCTTCGTGTGGCAGTCCTTCACGGTGCATGCGCTCGCCGACACCCGCCTTGTCGAGCAGGCTGACCATGCCCTCCTCCAGCACGCCGGCCCGTACACGCGCAAGAATGTGCTCGCGGCTCGATCTGTCCACGATGATGTTGTCGATGCCCGCATTGCTCAGCAACTGGCCGAGCAGAAGCCCTGAAGGGCCTGACCCGATGATGGCGACTTTGGTGCGCATGGTTCCTCCCGATGGCCTGCCGTCACTTGGCAATGCGCAATTCTTGGCGAGGAGAGTTGATTTTCACAATGGACGAAAACAGCGTTCCATTGCACAAATCGAACATGACAGAACGCAATATCGACATGGCCGGCAGCATTCCCACCTATCAGCTCTACGGAGAGCATGAGAATTCGTCGGCGCAGTTTCGGTTGCACTGCGAAACAATTCCGTCGAGAAGCAGCCTACATCACTGGGAAATCGGCCAGCATCGGCACGAGCACTTCTTTCAGATCCTGCTGATTACCGGCGGCTCCGGAGATGCAGTTTACGGCAGCGAGATTGTGCGCTTCGAACCTGTCTCGGTGCTGACAATACCGCCATCGATTGGTCATGGTTTCCGCTTCTCGGCCGATATCGATGGCTTCGTGTTCACCATCCTGACGAGCCGCCTGCCCATTCGCCCCGGGGAGCCAGGCTCTGTCGGCGCCTTCCTGTCACGACCGCGCGTAACAAGGCTTCCCGAGAACAGGGGGCAGGCAAGTCCTGTTCGCAGCGCCTTGGAGAGCGTTGTCGAAGAATGGACAGCCCGTCGCAGTGGACGTTCGGTGTTGATGGAAAACGGCCTTGCAACGGCTCTTGTTCTCACCGCGCGCATCGCCGCCGAAGGGGCAGACGAAACCGAGACGAGTGATGACAATGATCGTCGTTTGGACGCCTTGCTGGCGCTCCTGCATCGCGAGGTCCGCCAACATCGGCCGGCGTCTTACTATGCCAGGGCCCTTGGCATCTCGACGACGCATCTTGCCCGGATCGTGAAGGCAAAAACGGGACTGAGCACCCAAAACCTCATCGCTCAACGCCTTCTCGAAGAAGCGCAGCGCGAACTGCTGTTCACGCCAGATAGCGTGCAGGGGGTGGCCTACAGGCTCGGCTTTGCCGATCCCGCCTATTTCTCCCGTTTCTTTACGCGCCAGACAGGGCTGACACCTCGCACCTGGAAACAACGCGAGCAGGCGCGGCTTGCACAGGATGAGGGGCCCGGAATTTATATCGACAAAGGGAGCGCTCCTGTCAGCGGTGGCTGAAACGATCGATCAGCACCTGGCGCATATCGTCCATCCCCCATTCACGTGCCGTCGCCGAAGGCAGCATCCCTGGGGAAAACCCTTCTGCCTTAAAGCCCGCGATCAGATCGCCGTCGCCGCTCACAATATGGACCGGCACGGCACGCGAGGCATTCGGGCCGGTCACGATGGTAGCAGGCTGGTGGTCGCCGAGAATGATGAAGACCGTGTTCTTGCCAAACCGGCCCATGTAGCTGCCAAGCGTCTCCAAGGAATAATTGATCGTGGCAATATACTGGTGCCGCACGCGCTCGGGATCCGACCAGACGACCGAGGGGGAATCGCCCGCAACGGCCTGTTCATTGAACACCGAACCGTCTCCGACATCATCCCAGTCGATCAGATGCGCGACAGGGGTCCAGGGTGCATGGCTGGAAATCAGGGCAATTTCCGCCATCACAGGCTGAGCGCCTTCTCGCTTTGGCCCGCGCACCAGGCGCTCGAAGGCAGAAAGCGTGTACTGGTCCGGCATGGTGATCCAGTTGAACGGCTTGCCGCGATAGCCGAGCCCTGCTGCCGGCAGGATCTGGCTGTATCCATAATAATCCGCATCCGGCCAATCCATGGTGATTGCCGGCATTACGGCTGCCGTCTGCCAGCCGGCCTCGGCAAAAAGCCGGTTGAGGCTAGGCTGGGTGCTGCGCATCAGGCGGTCATAGCGTGCCTGGCTATCGACCCAGAGACCCGATAAAAGTGTGCCATGGGCAAGCCAGCTCAAGCCGCCGACTGTGGGCGAGGTTACCCATGCGCTTGCAGATTGAAGGCCGGCGGCCTTGAGCGTTTCGTCGACGGATTGCAGGCGTGGACGGGTGACTGGAGCGTAACGGGCATCTTCGATGGCACTTCGGCCATAGGATTCCACAAAGATAAGGACCACATCCTTGTCCGTGATCGCCTCGAAGAGGCCGCGCCCTGAACGTGGGCCCGGCCCGTTTGCCAAATCGGTCTCAAAATGCCGCATGTCATCGATCGAGCGCACGACCAGTGACAGTCGTGCGGAAAGATAGCGCGCCATATCGAGTTCGATCCCGGGCAGGCCGAGGAGATAAAGCAGACTGCCGAGCGTCGATAGAGCGACGAACGTGGCGATGAGGAGGAAGCGGGAAGATGCACGGGCGAGCGTCATCCAGCGCATGGATCGAAGGAAAAGCAGCATCAGCAGAATAAGAGCCGCAACTGCAACCGATGCAGTCAGCACAGCCAGAGGCGGCCCAAATGTGCCGGACACGAGGTTCCAGCCATCTCCGATCATCTTGACGTCAAGATAAGGATTGAAGGGTCTCTGGAAGGCGGCCTGCGTGCCGATGTCCGCGATTTTCAGAAAGAGAATGACGAAGACCGTTACTGC
This sequence comes from Rhizobium glycinendophyticum, assembly GCF_006443685.1. Taxonomy (NCBI): domain Bacteria; kingdom Pseudomonadati; phylum Pseudomonadota; class Alphaproteobacteria; order Hyphomicrobiales; family Rhizobiaceae; genus Peteryoungia; species Peteryoungia glycinendophytica. Next base: position 85,695 of record NZ_VFYP01000007.1, read on the forward strand.
CACCATCAGAGCAAACAGACGGCGCAGATGTCCCTGGCTCAACAACAACAAGAGTGCGATGAGTGGCCATTCGAGCGGCAGTCTGGCAAAAGTCGAGATGGAGAAGGCGTCCGGATGGTCGGGAAGCGTGAAGGCCAGAAAAGCGATCAGACTGAAGAGCACCGTGCCGAGGATGACACGCCAACGCGGCTGCGCTAACCCGACGATAGAGCGGGTCTCGTAAATGTTTCCGGGCATCCTATGTCTCATGCAGTCCGATTCCTACTTGCCCCGTCCCCAGTCGTAATCGCCCCATCAAAGGGCTGACGCGGCGTCTGCCAAGCCCGGAGATTTCTCGCGCTGTGTCGTCTCGTATCAGGATCCTGCCGCCGCTCCTCGTTGCCATACTCTTCGCCATACTGTTGTGGCGGACCGACATGCACGCCGTGCATGATGCATTCCTGCAGATTTCTTATGGCCCAGTGCTCACTGCCCTTGCCATCGTCCAGCTCCAGGTCATCCTGTCGGCAATCCGGTGGCGATTTACGGCGCAGAGGCTCGGCCAGACAATAGGGCTCGCTGAAGCTATCCGGGAATATTATGTCGCAAGCCTTCTCAACCAGAGCCTGCCGGGCGGCATGGGAGGCGATGCGATCAGAGCCTGGCGAACACGCGTTGAAGGCAAGGGTGGCTGGAAGCTTCCGGCAAAGGGCATTCTTTATGAACGTCTGTCGGGCCAGGCGGCCTTTCTCGTGATCGTGATCATCGGCCTGCCCCTCTGGCCGGTCCTGATCTCCGGTTCTGCGCCAATCTCGCTCGGCTGGGGAGCGGTCGCACTTTGCGCCATCGGTCTTGCGGCGGGCGCCGGGCTTTGGTGGCTTGCTCACCACTCGACCAACCCGATCCTGCGGCAGATCCGCCAAGACGCCTCCGAGGTCTTCCTGCGCCGGCAGGCCTGGCTTGTGCAATTGGGCCTGAGCGTGGTTGTGGTTGCGGCCTATATTGCGGTCTTCATGATCTCTTCCCAGGCGATTGGTGCCGGTCTGCCAATTCAGGCAGCACTCACGATCATTCCGCTTTGCCTCCTGTCCATGCTGATCCCCGTCGGGCTGGGAGGCTGGGGAACGCGCGAGGCAGCTGCCATGGCGCTCTGGCCGCTCACAGGCTTCACGGCGGCAGACGGGTTCGCGGCGAGCCTGCTTTATGGTTTTCTTTCGCTTGTGGGATCGGCACCCGGCCTCGTCATCCTGGGGCTCGAAGCCATAGGCGCCCGTCGACGTCCAGGCTAAATCTCGCCTCACCGCGTGGCCAGGGGTTTGCGCAGCAGGTAACGGAGGTCGACGGCAAAGGAATATGTAAGGAGGGCGAGCGCAGCAAAGGCTATCACCGTCGAGACCGGCGGAATAACGAAGGGCGCCAGCAACAGGCAAAGTGCCGAGATCTGTACAACACAGACAAGCTTTCGTCGGAAGGACGGGAATAGCTCGCCCTCCAGCCGCGGATCCACCCACGACGCAAGAACGAACGCATAGCGCATGAGGCCAATCAGCATGACCCATAGGCCGGCCTTGTCGAGAAGCGCTGCAGCGGAGGAAAGAACGAGAATCATCAGCGCATCGACTTCCATGTCGAAACGCGCGCCGAAAGCTGACTCCTGATCAAACCGTCTGGCGAGATAGCCGTCGACGCCATCCAGCGCCAGCGTGAGGAGAACGATACCGATCATGACGAGCAGGACGGGTTTTTCATGGACGAGACCCTCGAAGCAGAAGAGGGCAGCGCCTATCAGGCTCACAAGGCACGCCCGAAATGCGGTCACCAGATTTGCATAGCCGAACCGGTCGAAGGGGTGGTCGGACAGTGCACCCAGACACAAGCCAAAGATCAAAGCCGCCCCTGAGACCGAGAAGAGAACAAACTCCCAACCGAGTTCGGGGCGAAGGCTGAGGCAGAGACCGGCAAGAGCAGTCGCGGCAAGAAGAAGGGAGAAATCGAAAACGGTATCGCGCAGCAGATTATCGGGAACCGATAACCGCTCCACCCAATTTTGCCGCCACTCCCCCAGCCTGTCCGGCCCGCTCGCCATGTCCGTGCTCCTGCCTGACCGTTGCGCCAATTACTCAGCTGCAACCAGACTTGCGAGATCCATCATGTGGCCGGCCCGCAACGTCTTCGTGCGCAGATAGTTCTCGTTTTCGGCCGTCACACGACCTGTAACAGCGGCGCGTGCCTCCACCTCGATCCCGCCCAGGCGCAGACCCTCGATCTTCGTCGGGTTGTTGGTATAGACGGCGACCCGGCCAATATTCAGATGCTGCAACATGGCGACTGCGGCCTCATAACGACGATGATCATCGCGAAGACCGAGTTCCGCATCCGCGTCAATCGTGTCAAGGCCCAGATGCTGGTAGCCATAGGCGCGCATCTTGGCACCGATGCCCGTGCCACGTCCTTCCTGGTCGAGATAAAGCAGAACACCCCCGCCGGCATGCTTCAGCAGCGACAGGCCGTTGCGAAGCTGGTCACCGCAATCGCACTTCAGTGAACCGCAGAGATCCCCGGTGATGCATGAGGAGTGGATCCGGATCGGCACGGTCTTCGTCACGTCCGGCTTTCCAACGACAATGGCAACCTGGTCCTTTTGGGCAAGGCCACCCCGGAATACGACGAAATCGGCATCGCCCAGATCCTTCAAGGGCACTCTCGTCCGTACCACCTGATCGAAACGCTGCCGCGCGACATCGGCACCCTTGAGGCCAGCGGATGAAAGCGTGCAGCAACCGGCAAACAGGTCTGCTGCATCGGAGACATCTGCAACCACCATGGCCGGCAAGAGCAGGGCAAGGCGCGCCAGTTCGGCCGAGAGAGACGCGAGATCGTCGGCTGCCTGCCAGGACCGCGGCGCCTCGGCGCCGAGCGAATAGGCGAGACGCGACGCCTGATCGAACGATACGCCCGTGAGAGGCGAAAGAACGTCACCGGTTGCGCGCAGCCCGAGCCTTGATGCGCGGGGCGCTGTCAGGAGCAGCGAGTGACGCGCGTCCGTGGCGGCAGCAAACTGGTCGTAGACGGAGGGGGCCACGCAATCCAAAGCGAGCGTGGCGAGCGTTCGGCTCCCCTCGGTCAAAAGCACGGGGCGTCCGTACCGCAGCTCAGATACGGCCCGTTCTACCGCGATTTCGGGCGTAGAGAACTGGAAGACGGCCTGGCTGGACTTCGACATGATGTTACTCTCCTTGAGACGGTGGTTCCACTACGCCGCGCCGCCGCCGGCGGATTGCGGAACCGCCATAAAATAATATTGAACATCCTCAAGGAACCAAATGCGTGTTGAGATCATACGTTCCTCGTCCGTGGAACATAAATGGGCATTGAGGGGATTGAAGTGAAGAGCCACAGTGATGAACAGAGCGTCTCGCTAAGCCTCGAGGCGAAGGCCCTATGGATAGAAGCTGCAGGTCAGTGTGATATGCGCCGGGAGGTGCTGAAGCTGCCCGGCCCCGATGAGGTTCTGGTCCGCACGCTCTACAGCGGTATCAGTCGCGGCACGGAATCGTTGATATTCGAGGGACGCGTGCCACCAAGTGAATACGAGCGCATGCGTGGACCGGGCATGGAGGGGGATTTCCCCTTTCCCGTGAAATACGGCTATGCTGCCGTGGGCGTGGTCGAGCAAGGGCCGCCAGAGCTTCTGGAACGCGAGGTCTTCTGCCTCCATCCGCATCAGGATTTCTTCGTTGTGCCGGCCGGACGCGTCACGATGCTGCCGCTCTCGCTCCCGCCGCGTCGCGCCATTCTCGCCGCCAATATGGAAACTGCTCTCAATGTTGTCTGGGATGCAGCCATTCAGCCGGGCGACCGTGTCGCCGTCTTCGGTGCAGGGGTTGTTGGGACATTGATCGCCTATCTCTCCTCAAGGATTGCCGGAACGGATACGATCCTGATCGACCGGGAGCCGCGCAGAGCTTCGCTCGCCGCTTCCCTCGGCCTTCACTTTACAACGCCCGAGGACATTGGCGAAGTCGCAGACTTGGACGTGGTCATCAATGCCACGGCATCACCACAGGCGCTCGCCGCAGCGATAGAGCTTGCAGGCCTTGAAGCCCGGATCGTCGAGGCAAGCTGGTATGGCGATCGGTCCGTCGCGCTGCCGCTCGGCGGCGCCTTTCACGCGAGGCGTCTGTCGCTGGTCAGCTCGCAGGTTGGCAATCTGCCTGTATCCCACCGCGCGCGCTGGACCTTTGCGCGGCGCATTGCCAAGGCCCTCGATCTTCTTCTCGATGTCAGGCTCGACAGCCTGATCTCCGGCGAAACCCCCTTTGCTGAACTGCCCGCCGCCTACGCACGTATCCTGTCGCGACCGGATACGCTGTGCCATCGCATTCGTTACTGAGAAAGAGAGTCCATGTTCGCTGTTGAAGTTCGAGACCACATTATGATCGCCCACAGCCTGCCGCGCCCGGTCTTCGGGCCAGCGCAAGGTATGCATGGCGCAACCTTCGTCGTGGATGCAGCCTTCTTTACGAAGGACGTCGACGAGGACGGACTGGCCGTCGATATCGGGGCAGCAACCACGGTGCTGTCCGAAGTTTTGAAGCCGCTCAACTACCAGAACCTTGATGAGGTTGACGTCTTCAAGGGCAAGGTCAGCACGACCGAGGTGATTGCCAAGCACATCTTCGATGAACTCGCGGCCGCTGTCGCAGCCAAGCGCTTGGGCCCCGGAAGTGGTCGCATCTGCCATCTCAAGGTGACACTGCATGAATCCCATGCAGCGCGCGGATGGTACGAGGCAGATCTTTGAGCCTCGACATCACCTTCGCCTATCCTGGTGATCTCGCACTCAAGACCGGCGGTTATGGTTACGACCGCAAGCTGATCGAGGGTCTTGAGGCGCTTGGCTGGAAGGTCGAGCTTCTTTCGCTCGGCGACGGCTTTCCGTCACCATCGCCCGAGGTTCTCAAAGAGGCCGAGCGCAGTCTGTCTGCTCTGCCTGATGACGCTCTGTTGCTGATCGATGGGCTGGCCTTCGGCGTGCTCGACGCCTGGGCCAGCCGTGAGGCTTCACGCCTTCGGCTGGCCATCCTCGTCCATCACCCGCTGGCGCTCGAGACCGGTCTTTCACAGGAAGAGCGCCTCATCTTCACCGAGAGAGAGAGGCGCGCTCTGTCCCATGCCGCGCAGATCTTCGTAACATCTGCGATGACGGCACGCGAACTCGTGGCCGGCTATGATGTTGACCCTCAGAGGCTGACGATTGCCCTACCGGGGACCGATCGCCTGGGGCTGGCGCCGCGAAGGGGGGATCCGCCGATGATCCTCTCGGTCGGAACGCTCACCCGCCGCAAGGGCCATGACGTGCTCGTGCGTGCGCTCAAACAGATCGAAAGCCTGCCCTGGCAGGCCTGTATCGTCGGGGCGGGTACACTCGACCCACGAACTGCCGATGCGCTCGAAAACCTGATTTTGTCTGAGGGGCTTTCCAACAGGATCAAGCTTGCAGGCGAGGTCGAAGACACTCGTTTGGAAATGCTCAACGCCGATATATTTGCTCTGGCCAGCCGTTATGAAGGTTACGGAATGGTCTTTGCGGAAGCTCTGTCGCATGGCCTGCCCATCGTCGGCTGCGCCACCGGCGCCGTACCGGATGTCGTGCCTGAAGAGGCGGGCATTCTGGTTCCCGTCGACGATGTAGACGCTTTCACCGATGCGCTACGCCGGCTCTTGGCCGATCCACACCTGCGGGACGAAAAGGCGCAAGGATCGGCGTTGGCCGGAGAGCAACTTCCGACCTGGGCCCACACGGCCGCCATCTTCTCCAGCCGATTGCAGGACCTGACATGAGTGGTTTCGATAAAAATTGGCTGGCGCTGCGTGAACCGGCAGATCGCCTCGCCCGGTCCCGCCCGTTGATCGGTACGCTCTGTCGCCATCTGGCAGAGGCCCGGCAAGCGCCCTTACTGCTCGATATCGGCTGTGGGACGGGCTCGACCTATAGAACCCTTTCACCGCTTCTCCCGGCGCAAACACGCTGGCTTTTGTTGGATTATGATCCGCAACTGCTGCTGGAAGCGGAAAGGCAGATCACGTCTTCCGACGGGATCTCCTTCCGCCAACATGACCTCAACGACCTTGCTGATCTGCCCCTCGACGGGGTCTCCATGGTCACGGCCTCGGCGCTTTTCGATCTGTGCTCGGCGTCGTTCACCGACCGTTTTGTCGAACGCCTTTCCTACCAAAAGACGGGCCTCTACGCCGCGCTGAACTATGACGGCGTCATGGAATGGGGCACGAGCCATCCGCTCGACACGCAGGTCGTCGATAGCTTCAATCGCCACCAGGGTTTGGACAAGGGGTTTGGGCCGGCGCTCGGACCGAACGCCACGCACCATCTCGGCCAGTCGCTGAGATCTAAGGGATACAGGGTCGAGATCGGGCACAGCCCCTGGCGCCTTGGCCCCAATCAGCATGCACTGCAGGCGGAACTTCTGCGTGGCATCCAAGCCGCTGTCGCAGAAATCGGGGCTATCGCTCCTGCCGAACTCGAAGACTGGGTCGCTTACCGCCTTGATGTGCTTGCGGACGAGCAGAGCCTATGCGTGATCGGCCACGCGGATCTTCTCGCCATCCACGATCGATGACGCGACAGATGCCTGCAATTCGCAGTCGAAGAGAATGTCGCTGCCGAGACTGTAGATCTTGGCAGGCGGGCGATGGGCGCTGGTCAGATTTTCAATCGGCGGCAAGCTGATGCCGGCCGGCCCAGAGCCGATGATCAGGGGGGCGATCGCCACATGCAGCCGGTCGACCAGACCGGCATCGATGAAACGGGCGATCGTGCGCGCGCCACCTTCGACCAGAATTCGCTGGAGACCCCTCTCTCTGAGCCGCGCCAATATCTCCTGAGGATCAAGCCCAGTTTGGCCCTGGCTTACGCGCAGGACCTCCGCGCGGTATCGTTTGTGGGGTACACGTTCGCTCTGGATCAACAGAATGGGAGCGCCGCCATCGCCAAACATACATTCGTTGCCGCTGAGTTCACCGCGGCAATCGATGACCACGCGGACAGGATTGGGACCCTTCACCGCGCGCACAGAGAGCCGGGGATTATCGGCCTTGACCGTGCCGATACCAACGATCACGGCTTCCACCAGCGCTCGGCAACGATGCAGGTGAGCGATCCCGTCAGGTCCCGAGATATCACGCGCGTCACCGCTTGGGGTCGCAACGCGTCCATCGAGAGACTGTCCAACTTGCGCCAGAACGAAGCCCGCGCGTGCTGAGGCGATGGGGCCATAAAGAGCGAGCGCCGGATCCGTCTCTTCTCCAGGTCCAGCGCGATGCCGACCACCCCGCATGGCGAGAAGCCTTGCCCAGAGCTGGTCGTTCATCTCGATCTTGCGCATCAGGCGTGGCCCCGGCTTCAGAGGATACGGTAAAGGGTTTCGTCGCGGCGCACGACATGGTGAAACAATGCGGCGCCAATATGCAACGCAACCAACGTCAAAAGGATCCAGGCGCTCCACTCGTGGATGGAGGAAAGTGTCCAGGCAATATCGGGCGACTTGCCGATCGGGCTCCAGATCGTCACGAGGCCGAACCATTTCAGCGGGAAGCCATGGGCGTTTGTGGCGAGGAAGCCGGAGACCGGCATCAGCACCAGAAAGAGATAGAGCAGACCATGGACGCTGCCTGCAGCCAATCTCTCGATCGGGGGTGCGGGGCGCGAAGGAGCGGGTTTCGTCAATCGAAAGCCGACACGAAGCAGCATGATCCAGAGCACCAGAAATCCGAGGCTTTCATGCACGAGATAGAAGTCGAGCTTCACCTCGTCTTTGGCGAACCCTATCATCAGGCCGAGGGGCCAGGTTAGAAAGACCAGAGCGGCAACAATCCAGTGCAGGATCCTGAGGGCCGGCCGGTAGCGCCCGCTGCTTTCCGCGTTATCGATAAGCTCCATCCTCTCGCACTCCCATGCGGCGGCCTGAAAAGGTCTAGCTCCCATTCCCTCTGACGAGGTCGAATGTGGCGCATGTCCGCAAAGTAGATCGGCAAGCCTCAGGTCAAATTGCAAGTCACACAGTGGTGATCTGAAGGCGAAGGAGAGAAACGGGCCTTCGCATGGCTGCCGCAACCGCAGACGGACGGCTCTTGGTGCCGGCCGTGCAAGAGAAGCAAAAAGCTGCCGCTCGGCGCAATCCTTTTGTCTTTGCGACCCGCTTATCCTCTCAGCGCTCCGTCAGAGCGGCAGAACGCGCCTTGTTGATGGGTTTCATCAGATAACTCAAAACCGTTTTTCTGCCTGTCAAGATATCGACAGACGCAACCATCCCCGGAATAATGGGATAGGAGACGCCGTCCTTGACCAGGGATGACTGATCAGTCTTGACCTGAACCAGGTAAAAGGTTTCTCCATTTTCCTTCTCCACCAGGCTGTCGGCCGATATGTTGGTGACTTGTCCCTCAAGCCCGCCGAACACCGAGAAGTCGTAAGCCGTGACTTTCACGACAGCTTTTTGCCCTCGCTGGATGAAGGCGATATCGCGGGGGGAAATCCGGGCTTCAACGAGAAGCGTATCGGCCGTTGGCACAATTGCGGCTATGACAGATCCCGGATCGACATAGGCTCCGATCGTATTGACCTCGAGCGTATTGACGATGCCATCCACCGGTGAGCGGATATCGGTCCTTTCGACCCGGTCTGAGGCCCCTCGAATAGTCTCATCAATCACTGATAGCTCGGCTAGAACTTGGGCTTTTTCTGTCACTGCTTGCTGTTGCAATTCTATCGGGAGCTCCTCGACCTGAAGCCGCGCTTCATCCACGGCGCCGCGCAGGCGATCAAGGCTTGCGGTATAAACCTCCACCTGTCCCCTTTGCTCCGAAAGCTCGCGCTCCACGGTGATGGACTGCATATGGGCCATCAAGCCCTTGTCTGCCAAAGAATTCATCAGGGCAAACTGCCGGCTCGACACCTCGATGTTCTGCCTCAGGCGCGCGATGTTGACCTGCGCCTCCTTGAGCTCGTTTTCTCGCTGTAAAAGCCGTTCCTGCAGCACGCGGAGCTTGTTTTTAAATCTGGCCTTGTTGGCTGCAAAGAGGTTCTCCTCATTGGCGCAAACCTTGGCCGCAACGGCCCTGACATCCTGCGGGCAGACGAATGCAGCGTCGTAGTCGCCAGCTTCCTCAAGCGCTAGACGGGCAACCTTTGCGCCAAGTGCGCGAGCCTTGGCGCGCGCCTCGCCTAATGACGATTCGGTCGTGATGTTGTTCAACTGGACAATGAGTTCCCCCTTCCGAACGATCTGACCAAGCTGCACGGCGATCGTCTGGACAATCCCGGCCTCAGACGACTGCACGATCTGTGTCTTCGAGACGGGAATGACCTTACCTTCTCCTCTTGCAAGTTCGTCGATCTGGGTAAATGCCGCCCAGGCGAGGAAGCTCATGAGCAAGAGTACCACGAGCCACAAAAGCATGCGGGCAATGAAGGGAGGTCTATCGACTATGGCTCGGTTCATAGCCGCGCCATCGCTTTCTGCTGCAAATTCTCCAGCACATTCGCCTTTGGTCCGTCGGCGACCACCTTGCCCTGGTCGATGACGACGAGGCGATCGACAAGTTCAAGCATGCTCATTCGGTGCGTGGCAAGTATCACCGTCGTCTGAGCCTCGAACGTCGCTGAAAGCCGACTGATCAGGTTACGTTCACTTGCAAGATCCATGGCACCCGATGGCTCGTCCAGGAATACGATCTTGGGCTTCGTCAACAGCAGGCGCGCAATTGCCAATGCCTGTTTCTGGCCGCCGGAGAGATTATTGCCTCGCTCTCCGACGGGCATGTCAAAACCACGCGGATGACGGGCCACGAATTCCTCGACACCGGTGATGCGGGCAACTTCGAGAAGTTCTTCGTCGGTTGCGTCAGCCCGACCTATCATCAGGTTCTCCTTCACCGTTCCTGAGAAAAGATCGGAGGATTGACCAGCAACACTGACTGCAGAGCGGACTTCAGAGACATGGTATTGTCTGATGTCAACACCATCAATGAGAATACGGCCTTCGGTTGGGATGAAAAGACCGTCCAACAGGCGCCCAACTGTCGTCTTTCCCGAGCCGATCCTTCCAATGATGCCAACCTTTTCACCAGCTGTTACATTGAGGTTGAATTCGCGAAGAACGGGATAGTCGGTTCCGGGATAGCTAAAGGACACGTTCTGAAAGGCAAACCTGCCTTTCGTGATTCTGCGATTGACGAAGCCCACATTGGACGGTCGGTCTTCAGGCTGCTCCATTACCTTGTTCAATATTCGAAGTGACAAGGTCGCCTGGCGAAGGCGCGCAAGCGTCATTGCGATTTGACCAAGCGGCGCACCAGCCCGGCCAGCGAGCATGACTGTGGCAACGATCGCACCCATCGCAAGCTTACCCTCGGAAAACTCGTAGGTGCCAGCGATGATGATCAAAACGCCGACGACCTGCTGGATGAAAGTGGTCAGGTTCATCGCAGTGCTGGAGATGTGCTTGATCGCTTCCTGCGTTCGGCTCGACTGCTTCATCAGTTCTTGCCAGCGGCGCAGCATAGTGGCTTCCGCACTCAAGCTTTTGACCGTTTCGATGGTGGAAATCGTCTCCACCAGAAGCGACTGACGTTTGGAAGCTTCATTGTTGGCAGTTGCCATTCGACTGCCGATCTGCGCCTGAGCACGCAGGCCAACGGCGACCGTCAGCACTAGAGCCACTGCCGGGATGACCGCAAGCCAACCTGAAATGAAATAGATGGCGATGAGGAAGATGAAGACGAATGCCGTATCAACGACAAGACCTATGGTGTTTGAGGTGAAGAACTCTCGAACGAATTCATACTGCATCACGCGGCTTGCGTATTCACCGGTCGACAAGGGTCGCGACGACAGGCTGGTGTTCAACACCTTGTCGAAAATCATCTGAGACAGCTTGAGGTCCGCTTTTCGACCTGCATGGTCAATCAAGGCGGCCCTGGCGGTCTTCAAGAGGAAGTCGAACAGGTAAGCGATGAGGATCCCGAGCGACAGGACCCAGAGCGTCGGGATGGCCCGATTGGGCAGCACCCGGTCATAGACATTCATCGTAAACAGCGGCGAGCCGAGTGCGATCAAATTGATGAACAGGGCGGCGATGATGACCTGGGTGTAGCTGCGCCAATATGGCGCCAGCGTACGAACCAGCCAGTTCCCGCGCTCGATCTCACTTCCCGCCCCGACCTGCGCTTCATCGCCATCGTTCTTGTAAAACAGTGTGAATACAAAGGCAGACTGGACATCGAGTGAACGCAGCTGGCCGAGGCTGAGCTTCTGTCTCAACGAGCCGCCATCCTTGTCGTCGACCAGGTAATCGCCGGCTTCGGTCGCCTCCAGAAGCGGCACAGTGCCGCCGTCCTTCAAAACCACGATCGCTGGACAGTCGAAGTCTCCGGCGCGAACAGCCCGTGCATCCACTGCAACGACCTGAAGACCGATGCGCTCGCCGACATGTTCGACATCATCAAGCTCCAGCGACTCGACGATTTCGTCGGGAAGTCCAGAGAAAAGAACGGTATCGGAAGTCGGACGACCATAATAGCGGGCCACGGCCGCCAGGGACAGTTTGAACCTTCGCGAAACTGCATTCGAAGCAGCATTGTCAGGGCTGTCTGCCATCTTGATCGATTGACCGAACATCAAAGAGAGGTCACGGCCAAAAGGCCGATCTACTGATCAACACTTTGACGCGAGAGGGATGAAAAAAGCATGAGCAGCTGTCATGCTGACGCGATTTTTCAGCATCCGGATCAAAGCCGCAGCTCTCTCGTGGCCAGCGAGCCTGGCATCGGCACCCAGGCGCTTCAGATTTGGCGCGGCCCGAAGCTTTAACTACAGACGCGACCTGTTCAGGGGCCGACCTTCACGCCCTTCCAGAAGGCCACCCGACCGGCGATCTCTTTTGCGGCAGACTTCGGCTGCGCATAGGACCAGGCGGCGTCCACATTGGGCTCACCGTCGACCTCCAGCGTGTAATAGCTTGCCTGCCCCTTCCAGGGACATTCGGATTTGCGGTCACTGGGGCGCAGATAAACCTGGTTGACCGAGGTGAAGGGAAAATAATGGTTGCCTTCAACAATCACCGTATCATCGCTTTCAGCAATGACGGCTCCGTTCCAAGTTGCCTTCATGGTCCAGTCTCCCCTGTCTGAGTTCTAGTAAGCCCGTCATGCCGAGCGACGTCGCGCCGTCGAACCAAGGGCGGTATCTTGAGGATTCCCAATTGATGAGAAAGATAAGGCTCCGTCGATGATTGGCCATATCACGAAGCGACGAAACTTTATTCTCGACCCCCAATAGAGATAGATCAGGCTCGGTTCTTTTGGTTTCATGCAGGTGTCTGCCTTCGAATAACGGCAGCAGAGCGGTCGTCTTTTGACGGGACGACCGGCACCTGGTCTGATCGGCGAACATGGCACGTCGATTGTTTCAAAGTATAGCAGACAAGCCAAATACAGGCTTTTGAGAATGGGCAGATCGGTGTGAGATCTGCGCCCTCTGGAGGCGGGATCCGGCCTGATGTGCGGACGGTAATGTCGCCTGTGATAAAGGCGCCGGAGAAGCTCCGTCATAAACGCGACAAGGATCCCGGTCATCAAGAAGATCCAACCGGCGGATCCCTTTCAGTCGGACCGCAGGCCTCGCCTTCGCCTGTCAACGCCTATTCATCTTCTGCAAAGATTGGATCGCGGACGAAGGGACCGCCCTGATAGATGGCGATTGGGTCGTCTGGCGCTGGTTTCGCCACCGTGGCTTCGATCTCGGCCCGAAAACGTTCTGCATTGTCGCGCGGATGCCAGCCGAGATAGGAGACATGGGAATTGTCCCACCAGCGCGTATCATTGTTGGAGCAGCCCCAGATCACCGGACAACCGAGGCGCGGCACACGGAAAATGCATTCGATCATGCTGAGGAAGTCATCATAGCTCATCCAGGTCGACAGCATGCGGTGGTTTTTCGGCTTCTCCATGCAGCTCCCGATCCTGACCAGCGCCGTTTCCTGTCCGAATTTGTCGAAATACATCCGAGCCAGTGCTTCTCCGAAACATTTGGAGACGCCGTAGAGCCCGTCGGGTCTCAGCGGCGCGTTATGGTCGAGATATTCGTCCTGGCGATAGAAGCCGATCGTATGGTTGGAACTGGCAAAGAGGATACGCGGCATGCCGTTTGCTCGCGAGGCTTCATAGAGATTATGAAGGCCCAGCAAGTTGGCGTTGAGAATCTTGGAGAATTTGTCTTCGACCGAGATGCCGCCGAGATGAATGATCCCGTCGCAGCCTTCGACGAGTTTATCCACGGCAGCGCGATCGCCCAGATCACAGATGACACCCTCTTCATGCGGGGCCAAGCCCCCCAAATCGGCGATGTCCGATACGCGCAGGATATCCGCCATGTCCTTGAGCCGTCCACGCATGGCGCTTCCCAGCCCGCCGGCCGCCCCCGTCAGCAATAGTCGTTTCACTGCACATCCTCCGCACAATTGATTTACACTTATCATACAGGTACGGTGAAACCGGTCAACATCACCACAGTCGCTCCGTGTTCTCCTTGCAAATTCGACATACGAGTTTATGCATGGGCCGAGGGCAAGACAGCGGGGGCAGGCATGGCATTTCAGTCGAAACAGGATGCGGGATCGGGAACGCTGGTACAAAAACTGGGCGATACGCTGCGCAAGGCGATCGGGTCGGGGCAGTATCTCCCAGGCGCCAAACTTCCGAGCGAGGCCCAATTGTCGGAGGCCCACGGGGTGTCGCGCACTGTGGTGCGGGAAGCGATCGCTTCCCTCAGGGCCGACCGCCTTGTCGAAGCGCGCCAAGGGGCCGGCGTCTTTGTGTTGAAGCCCGCTGATCCTGCTCCCGTACCCCTTCTCATCGGCACCGTTGATCCGGCCCGCGTCTCCTCCACCATTGAACTTCTGGAGCTTCGCACCGCCGTCGAAGTCGAGGCAGCGGGCCTTGCTGCTCTTCGTCGATCACCCGCCCAGGAAGAAGTGATCATCGAGCGACATTATGCCATCCGCACCTGTCTTGAGGCCGGCCAGTCGACAACGGATGCAGATTTCGCACTTCATCTGGCCATCGCCGAGGCGACCAATAATCCGCGCTTTCGAGAATTCCTGGCGATGATCGGCAAGAACGTCATCCCGCGCGCAGCCCTCAGGGACGAAGACAATGAGCAGGATCAGGCCGCCTATCTGCGGCTGATCGACGGCGAACATGCCGAAATCGTGGAAGCAATCTCGGCCGGCGATGAAGATCGCGCCCGCGAGGCGATGCGCCGGCATCTGCGTGGCAGTCAGGCCCGGTACCGGGCTCTGTTGAGGGAGCAACGCCAACCTGTACGATAACATTTGACAGATGAGCGTCTTAGACGTATGACAACTTGGCCGGAGGAGGCCAAGAGAGGACATTCGAACATGACGCCGCAAGACATCAAGGCCGCGCTCGGCGCCGGCCTTCTCTCCTTCCCTGTCACGCATTTCGATGACGAGGGACGGTTCGAACCGACAAGCTATCAGCGCCATGTCGAGTGGCTGGCGGGTTTTGAGGCTCCGGTGCTCTTTGCGGCCGGCGGTACGGGAGAGTTCTTTTCGCTGACGCCGTCCGAAGTGCCGCACGTCGTTGCCGCGGCCAAGGAGGCATCGGGCAAGACAGCCATCGTGTCGGGTTGTGGTTATGGCACAGAGGTCGCAGTCGAGATTGCCCGGTCTGTCGAAAAGGCGGGTGCCGACGGTATTCTGCTCCTCCCGCATTACCTGATCGATGCGCCACAAGAGGGCATGTATCGCCACGTCAAGCAGGTCTGTCAGTCGGTCGGGATCGGCGTCATGGTCTATAACCGTGACAATTCGGTGCTTGGGGTCGAGACCCTGCAGCGCCTTTGCGATGCGTGCCCCAATCTGATCGGCTTCAAGGATGGAACTGGCGAGATCGGCCTGATCCGCCAGATCACGGCAACACTTGGCGATCGGCTGACCTATCTCGGCGGCATGCCGACAGCCGAACTCTTTGCCGAAGCCTATCTGGGTGCCGGTTTCACCACCTATTCCTCCGCCGTCTTCAACTTCGTCCCGGGTCTGGCCGTCGAGTTCTACAAGGCATTGCGTGCTGGCGAGCGGACGCGCTGTGAAGAGATCCTGCGCGATTTCTTCTACCCCTTCATGGCAATTCGCGCACGCCGCAAGGGTTATGCCGTCTCCGCCGTCAAGGCAGGCGTCCGTCTGCAGGGTTTTGCCGCCGGCAAGGTGCGCCCACCGCTCGACGACCTGACGCCAGAGGAAGAGGACATCCTCGCCCGCCTGATCGAACCGTGGAAGCGCTCGAACCCATGAAGATCGCCGAGGTCCGAACTCACCTTCTCGAGCACACGCTCGACGTGCCCTTCCAGAGCGCCTCGATGCGCTTTGACCGGCGCGCCCATGTGCTGGTCGAGATCGTCTGCGACAACGGAGCGACCGGCTGGGGCGAATGCCTTGGACCCGCTCGGCCGAATGCGGCCGTGGTCGCCGCCTACAAGAACTGGCTGATCGGCATGGATCCGCTGGAGACGGAAAAGATCTGGGCCGTTCTCTACAATGCCCTTCGCGACCAGGGCCAACGCGGGCTGACATTGACTGCGCTCTCAGGCATCGACATTGCGCTCTGGGACATCAAGGGCAAGTATTTCGGCGTGCCCGTCTCCACCCTTCTCGGCGGCCGCTTTCGCCAAAGCGTGCGTGCCTATGCGACCGGTAGCTTCAAGCGCGACGGGGTCGACCGCGTCGAAGACAATGCCCGCGATATCGCGCTTTATCGGGCCGAGGGTTTTCACGCCTCCAAGATCAAAGTGGGTTTTGGCATTGAGGAAGACCTTGCGGTGATCCGCGCAGCCCGAGAAGCAGCCGGGCCCGACATGCGTCTGATGGCCGATGCCAATCATGGATATGGCCCACTCGAAGCGATCGAGTTTGGACGGCGCGCCGCCGTTTACGGCATCGACTGGCTGGAAGAACCTGTCGTGCCGGAACATCTCGCTGCCTATCGCGAAGTGCGGGCCAAGCAGCCGATCCCGGTTGCCGGTGGCGAGACCTGGCACAGTCGCTGGGGCATGAAAGAGCCGATCGAAACACGGGCGGTCGACATCATCCAGCCGGATCTGGCCGGCGTCGGTGGTTTCACAGAGGCCAAACGGATTGCCGATCTGGCAGCCCTTCACGGGATCCGGGTCGTGCCGCATGTCTGGGGAACGGCTGTTCACATCGCCGCGGCCCTCCAGTTCATCGCGGCCATGGTTCCAGATCCGGTTCGCATCAATCCGGTCGAGCCAATCCTGGAATTCGATCGGACGGACAACCCTTTCCGTCAGGCGGTGATCAAGACACCGATCGAACACGAAAACGGCGTTGTCACCATACCAAACGGCCCGGGTCTCGGCATTGAGATCAACCGCGACGCGCTTGTCGAATTCAAGATGAGGGAGGAAGCATGACCCTCGTTCGCCCGCTTACCGGCAAAAAGCCGAAGATCACACTGCCGGAAGGCACGATCGATACCCAGATGCATGCCTATCTGCCGGGCTTCCCGTCGGTCCAGGGCGGACCGGAACTTCCCGCAGGCGATCTCCCGACACCCGATCAATACCGTCAGTTCATGGATTGGATCGGCATTGACCGGGTGATCGTGACCCAGGGCAATGCGCACCAGTTCGACAATTCGAACCTCATTGCCTGCCTTCATGCCTTCGGGGAGATCGCCCACGGGATCGCCAGCGTCGATGCCCGCACCACCGAGACGGAACTGGATGCTCTCTCGGACGCGCGCGTGGTCGGGTTGAGGGTCATGGACCTGCCCGGTGGCGCCGCCGGTCTCGAAAAGCTCGAGGAGATCGACGCGATCGCGAAATCTCGTGGCTGGATGGTAGCCGTCCAGTTTGATGGCAGCAACATTCTCGACCACGAGGCCAAGCTGTCGAAGATCCGGTCGCGATGGGTCCTTGATCATCACGGCAAATTCTTCTGCGGCGTGGCGCCTGATAGCCCGCAGGTTTCGGCCGTCAGGCGGTTGATCGACGGCGGTCGCTGCTGGTTCAAGTTTGCCGGAGCTTACGAATCGTCAAAAAGCGGTGCTCCGGAGTTTGCCGATGTCGGCGCGGTCGCGAAATCCATCGCCGTTCATGCGCCTGAACGGATCGTCTGGGGCTCGAACTGGCCCCACAACCTGGCCCGCGCCCAAAGCGATTATCCCGATGACGCGCAACTGACAGACACTGTTCTCGGCTGGCTGGCCGATGACGCGGCTCGCAAACGCGTGCTTGTCGACAATCCGCAAGAACTTTTTGGCCTCACGTCGCTCAAAGCGACATAGGCCGAAGAAGACGACCCGTCGAAGCGGGAGGTTTCGACGGACCATCAAAGAGGAGGAAGACCAATGAAGACTGCAGCAATGCTCAGCCTCGCCATGGGGCTCACGCTCGGCGCCAGCGCCGTATATTCTCAGGAAATCACGCTCCGCTCGGCCGACATCCATCCAGACGGCTATCCGACCGTCGATGCCGTCAAGTTCATGGGCGAGCTGGTCTCCCAGAAGACCAATGGCCGCATCAAGATCGAGGTGATGAACAATGGCGCACTTGGCGCCGAGAAAGACACGATCGAGCAGACCCGCTTCGGCGTCATTGATATGAACCGGGTCAACAGCGCGCCATTCAACAATCTCGTTCCAGAGACCGTCGTGCTTGGCCTGCCTTTCCTCTTTCGCGACACCGAGCATATGCACAAGGTGGTCGATGGCGAGATCGGCGACGAGGTTCTGGCCGCCTTCGAGCCGCATGGTCTGATTGGCCTTGCCTTTTATGACAGCGGTGCCCGCTCCTTCTATTCCACCAAGAAGCCGATCGAGAAGCTCGCCGATCTCCAGGGCATGAAGGTGCGTGTCCAGCAGTCCGATCTCTGGATCGCGATGATGGAGGCCTTCGGTGCCAACCCGACACCGATGCCTTTTGGCGAAGTCTATTCTTCACTTGAGACGGGGGTGGTCGATGCGGCCGAGAACAACTGGCCGTCCTACGAATCTTCGCGCCACTTCGAAGTCGCCAAGAACTACACGTTGACCGAGCACTCGCTAACCCCGGAAATCCTCGTGATCTCCAAGATGACTTGGGACAAGCTGTCACCGGAAGACCAGACGGTGGTGCGTGAAGCCGCCAAGGAGTCCGTCGGCAAGATGCGTGAGCTCTGGCAGGCCCGGGAAAAGGCCTCGGAAGAGAAGATCCGGGCCGCTGGCGTCAACGTGATCAAGGTGGACAAGACGGAATTTGCCGCTGCCATGCAGCCTGTGTACGACAAGTTCATCACCGATCCGAAGATGAAGGAACTGGTCGAACGCGTGCGCGCGGTCAAGTGACCTTATGGACATGCCGGCCGCAGGATCGACCTGCGGTCGGCAAATGGTTCATCGCCGGGTTTCGGAGGATTCCCATGTATCGCTTCATGCGGGCCATTCGGCCCGGGCTCGCAAGGCTGAGCCTTGCCTGTCTCTATCTCGCAGGCCTGGGCGTTGTCGCCATGACGCTGATTATCGGCTGGCAGGTTTTCGCCCGCTACGTGCTCAACAACTCACCCAGCTGGTCCGAGCCGCTTTCCCTGCAACTGATGTCCTGGTTCATTCTTTTGGGGGCCGCCGTCGGTGTTCGCGAAAGCGTCCATCTGGGGCTGGACTTCGTTCGACATGCCATGCCTCCTTCGATCCAGCGACTGATGGATCTGATCAGCCTTGGCCTGATCACCGTTTTCGGTGTCGCCATGAGCTATTACGGCCTTGTCCTTGCCCGCGGCACCTGGACCGCCACCATTCCGGTCCTCGGCTGGCCGGGCGGGGTCGATTTCTTTCCCCTCGTCGTGGGCGGCATCATGATCGCGATCTTCGCACTCGAACGCTTCATCGACACGCTGGTCGGCAGCCAAGCGGTTGGCGAACCCAGCCTATTCGAGGTCGTCTGATGGCATACACAATCCTCTTCGGCACCTTTGCCATCCTGATGATGATCGGCACTCCGATCGCCTTTTGCCTCGGCTTTGCGTCCCTAGCGACGGTCCTTTACCTCGGCCTTCCGCCGATCGTGGTTTTTCAGCAGATCAATTCGGGCATGAACGTCTTTGCCATGATGTCGATCCCGTTCTTCATCTTTGCCGGCGACCTGATGGTGCGCGGAGGCATCGCGACCCGTCTCATTCGCTTTGCCGCCGGCCTCGTCGGCCACTTGAGGGGTGGGCTTGGCCAGGTGAACATCATAGCCTCCACGCTTTTCGGCGGCATTTCCGGCTCGGCTGTCGCCGATGCCTCTGCCGTCGGCGGCCTGATGGTCCCGCAGATGGCAGCCCGGGGCTATGACCGCGGCTACGCCGTCAACGTGACGGTAAGCTCCTCGATCATCGCGCTTTTGATCCCGCCATCGCACAACATGATCCTTTATTCGATCTCGGCCGGCGGTACGGTCTCCGTTGCAGACCTCTTCACGGCCGGCGTCATACCGGGCCTTCTCCTGACGCTTACACTGATGGTCACCGCCTATATCGTGGCACGGCGCCGCGGTTATCCATCCGAGCCCTTCCCGGGCTTTGCCAAGCTCGGTTACTTTCTTCTGTCGGCGCTGCCGGGCCTGCTCCTCATCGCCATCATCTTCGGCGGTGTGCGCTCCGGCATCTTCACGGCCACGGAAAGTTCTTGCATTGCCGTTCTCTACGCCTTCCTGGTGGCACTTCTGGTCTATCGGGAGCTGGACTGGCACGGCTTTATCGAGGCGGTACTGGGGGCGGTGCGGACAACATCGCTGGTGCTTCTTGTCATCGGGACCGCGGCATCCTTCGCCTGGCTGATGTCCTTCCTGCAGGTCCAGACGACACTGATCCAGGTGGTGCGTTCGGTCTCGGACAATCCGCTCATCGTCCTGCTCTTGATTAACATCACGCTCCTCGTCCTTGGCACCTTCATGGACATGGCACCTCTGGTCATCATCTCGACGCCGGTTCTTCTTCCGATCGTCAAGGCGTTCGGTGTCGACCCTGTGCATTTCGGAGTGATCATGATCCTCAATGCCGGGATAGGTCTGATCACGCCGCCGGTGGGTACGGTTCTCTTCGTCGGCTGTGCGGTCGGTAAAATCACGATCCGCGAAGCGATGCGCACGATCTGGCCCTTCTTTACAGCAATGCTTGCCGTCTTGATGGCGGTGACCTACGTGCCCGCGCTATCGCTTTGGCTGCCAGGCCTGTTCAGGTGATCCACTCTTTGCTTTCTCTCCAAAAGATGCGTTCAGCGGGAGCTTCGGCTCCCGTTTCTTTTCGAACATGCAGCTGACAGTTTGCCACATACCGCCAACCTTTCTGTAAAAAGCTCCGATCAAACCGACAGATTTTCGCCATTACGTTCAATCCCGATTGTTCCTAGATTGCTGATGTGTGAACTCTTGCGCCCGGTGATGCATGACAGCCCCTGCCCCTTCGGAAAAAGCCTTCGTCCCCTTCGTCAGCGTCGAAAACATGATGCACCTGGTGCATCACATCGGGATCGAGCGGGTGCTGACGGAGTTGACAGATGTCATCGAAGCCGACTTCCGGCGCTGGCCGCTGTTCGACAAGACGCCGCGGGTCGCGTCTCACTCGCGCGAGGGCGTGATCGAGCTGATGCCAACTTCCGATGGCGCGATCTACTCATTCAAATATGTCAACGGCCACCCGAAAAACATGGCGCAGGGTCTGCAGACGGTGACAGCCTTTGGCCTGCTTGCGGAAGTCGAAACGGGTTATCCCGTTCTTCTCACCGAGATGACGCTGCTGACCGCGCTCAGAACCGCCGCCACCTCGGCTATGGCCGCACGTCATCTGGCACCGAAGGGCGCCACCACCATGGCGATGATTGGAAACGGCGCCCAGGCGGAGTTCCAGGCGCTGGCGATGAAGGCAGTGCTGGGGATCACCCACCTGCGCCTCTTCGACATCGACCGCCGGGCCACCGACAAGACAATGCGCAATCTTGCGAAATCGGGGCTTCATCTTGCAGCCTGCGACACTGCCCAATCTGCCATCGAGGGTGCGCAGATCATCACCACCTGCACCGCCGACAAGCAGAACGCCACCATTTTGTCCGACAACATGGTTGGTGCCGGCGTGCACATCAATGCGATCGGTGGCGATTGCCCCGGCAAGACCGAACTGCATCGCGACATCCTCAAACGCGCCGAGACCTTCGTGGAATTTCCGCCGCAGACCCGCATCGAAGGCGAAATCCAGCAGATGCCGGCCGACTACCCCGTCACGGAGCTGTGGCAGGTCCTCACAGGCGATGCCCCGGGTCGGCGCGATGCAGGACAGATCACGCTTTTCGACAGCGTCGGCTTCGCGATCGAGGATTTTTCCGCCCTGCGCTATGTCAGAGAGAAGGTCCGCGGGACCCCCTTCTTTCAACCTGTCGACCTGATCGCCGATCCCGACGACCCTCGCGATCTCTTCGGCATGCTGCAGCGGGCGAAAGACTGATCCTCAAAGCCTAGGCAGCATCCGGCAGGGCGAAACTATTCCGCCTCCCGCAAGTTCCCCTTCAAACAACGCAGATCGAAGGGAGCGGGTGATGGCGAAGGACGATACGACGATCAAGTATGATGGCCCGGCCGGTGGCTGGGGTTCGCTTCGTGGCATCGCCCGCATTGCCGGTCAGGAAGGGATAACGCCCGGCGCGATCGCGACGCTTCTCGAGCAGAACAAGCCGGGTGGTTTTGCCTGTGTCTCCTGCGCCTGGACGAAGCCCGCCGAGCATCATCCCGTTGAATTCTGCGAAAACGGCGCCAAGGCGACGCTTTGGGAGCTCACCGGTCGCAAAGCCGGCAGGGAAGTCTTTGCCCGGCACAGCGTGACGGAGCTCAGATCCTTCAGCGATTACCAGCTCGAACAACTCGGGCGCCTCACACAGCCTATGCGCTATCACAGGGCAAGCGACCGCTACGTGCCCTGCTCCTGGGACGAGGCTTTTGGCGAGATAGGCCGGGAGCTTCGCAAAATGGATCCGAAGAAGACGGTCTTTTATACATCCGGCCGCGCGAGCCTAGAAACGGCTTACCTATGGGCGCTCTTTGCCCGGGCCTATGGGCATAACAACCTGCCAGACAGCTCGAACATGTGTCATGAGACGACGTCGGTCACGCTGAAGAAGGTGATCGGCTCGCCCGTTGGCACGATCGTTCTCGATGACTTCAAGCACTGCGACGCAATCTTCTTCTTCGGCCAGAATACTGGGTCGAACAGTCCCCGCTTTCTGCATGTGCTGCAAGCGGCCGTCCGGCGCGGCTGTCGGATCGTGACCTTCAACCCTGTGCGTGAGCGCGGGCTTGAAAGCATGATCAACCCGCAAGAGCCGACGGCCATGGTGAGCGGCCACGAGACCGCTCTCTCTTGCCAATACCACCAGGTAAAGCCGGGTGGCGACATCGCGGTTCTGCTCGGGCTTTGCAAACATGTGCTGGCCGCCGACGATGTGGCGCGGACTGACGGGAGAAGCGTCGTCGATCGCGCCTTCATCGCCGAACACACAACCGGCTTTGCGGAATTTGAAGTACATGTCAGAGGGCTCGACTGGGCTGAGATCGAGACAGTATCAGGGCTCAGCCGCGCTGCCATCGAGGCGGCAGGCAGCGTCTATGTCGAGGCGAACAGCACCATCGGCATCTACGGCATGGGTCTCACCCAGCATGTCCACGGCTTCGAGAATATCGCGACCTATATGAACCTGCTTCTGATGAAGGGCAACATCGGCCGCAAGGGAGCGGGCATGTCACCGGTGCGGGGACATTCGAATGTCCAAGGACAGCGGACGGTCGGCATTGCGGAGAAGCCGGAACTAGTTCCCCTTGATCGACTGGCTGAGCTTTATGAATTCGAGCCACCACGGGACAAGGGGATGAACACGGTAGAGACCTGCGAAGCGATCCTCAAAGGCGATGTTGGGGCCTTCATCGGCCTCGGTGGCAATTTTCTGCGGGCAATTCCCGAACAGAAGGCCATGGAAGAAGCATGGCCGCGCATGCGAATGACCGTGCAGATCGCAACCAAGCTTAATCGAAGCCATCTGGTAAACGGCGAGATCGCCTATCTCCTGCCTTGTCTTGGCCGAAGCGAAATGGACACGCTGACGGCCAAGCCGCAGGTCGTGTCCATGGAAGATAGCCTCAGCTGCGTGCATGGCTCGGTCGGCAAGCGCAAGCCGGCCTCCAGGCAGCTCAAATCGGAACTCGAGATCGTCAGCCGGATCGCCCAAGCCACCTTGCCTGCCAATCCGAAGATGGCGTGGGGCGCGTGGGCGCGCGATACAGCCCTGGTGCGCAATCTCATCGAACGCACCTATCCCGACCAGTTTCGTGACTTCAATGCCCGGATCTTCACGCCCGGCGGTTTCTACCGGGGCAATGCAGCGCGAGAACGCCAGTGGAAGACACAAAGCGGCAAGGCTGAATTCGTCACTCCCAAAATGCTGTCTGCCACGGGTTTCGAGAGCGCGCCGGGCCGTGTGAGCCTGATCACCATGCGCAGCAATGACCAGTTCAACACGACAATCTATGGCTATAGCGACCGCCTGCGCGGCATTGAGGGGAAAAGAAATATCTTGCTGATCAGCCCCCGGGAGATCGAGCGTCACGGATTGACGGTCGGCGAGACGGTGACACTGGTGAGCGATGCCGGTGACGGGATCGACCGCAGGGTGAGTGGGCTCGAGGTTCTGCCCTTCGATCTTCCGGATGATTGTGTCGGGGGCTATTACCCCGAACTCAATCCGCTGGTCCCGCTCTCGCACCACGATCGGCAGTCGAAGACCCCGGCTTATAAGTCTGTGCCTGTGCGGATCGAACGCCAAAGCTGACGAAGCGTGCCCATCGCTTTAGCGGCGCAGCGAGGATGGAGCGACTTGGCGACCACTGCTGCTCATCTATCCAGAGCAGCCATTGCCATAATTGACCTGGACCTCCCCGTTCTGCCTCTCGGAGAACTTGGCGATATAGCCCTGCTTGCCGTTGAGACGCGTCACACACCAAGGGCCGGTATCATCATCATCGAAGCAGGCCCATATGGGCAAGCAGGTGCCCGCGGGAATGACAAAGTGAACAGGCTGATCAAAGCCGATCTTTGCCCTGAAGTTCAAACCGCTGAAGACGGTAACATTGGCCGCCTTGGTGTAGCTGGTCGAATTGCGCGGCAGACCCTTCGGCAGACCCAGATCCTGCTTGGACGCACACGCATCGCCCGCACCCCGCTTGACGCAGCCAATACCGACAACGAAGGGTTCGGTCTTTCCAACAGTTGCCCCGCCGCTTGCAAGTGGCACTTCACTCCCCTGCGGAATGGGTGTGGTTCTCTTGAAAGCAATCCGGCTGCCATCGGCGAGACGAACTGTGAGCTTTCCTTGTGAAAGCGAAAGAGTGGCAACTGACTTGTTGAGAATGGTGTAAAGCTCGACGCCCTTGGCCGTTGGTCGCCAGCCACTTACGAAAGCCCAGTCGCCGGAGCAAAAATTGGTCTCGGCGGCATACTGACCGAGCGCATTTGGACCCTTCAGGTGAAGCGTGCACCCGCTATAGGTCCAGCTCCCGATGTAGAAGTTGTTGGCCAGAGCGCCTGTCGCAAGAGACATTCCAGCCATAAAGAGAATAATCCAGACCCTTCGCATATGATCCTCCCCAAACCCTCTCCAATCTGGCCATGAGGGGAGTAAAACGTCAACGTCATCGCGATCACAGAGGAAGACCTCAAATCGGCCGAAGAAGCATTTCCTCTGCTTCGTCCCGGTCCATTTCGATTACCCGTTTGGCAAGCTCGAAACCGAACCCTTGCCTGGCAAAGGAGGCGATCTCCTTGCCCCATCTCTTGTCGTCGGCGTCGACATCGGGGCGCCGAAAGGGGCCAAACGCCTTCTTTCGCGCATAGACGACGGCTGCCCTCAATTCGTCCATCTCTGCGAGGGCTTCCTCTATGATGGCGCGCTCGATCCCCTTTTCGGCGAGCTTGCGCGCAACCGCCCTTACCGATTTTCCGCTTCGCGCGGCCGACGCCGAGCGCAGCTGAGCATAATTCTCGTCGTCGAGCGCTTTCATGCTGCGGCCAAAGGCGACCGCGTTTGCCGCCAGCGCCGCCAATTGTGCCTGCGTGATACCTTCGAACTTCGATTTGGCTTTTCGGGTGATGGCATCGGCCAATTCGCGCTCGCTCATCATCCGCCTTGCCAAGCGATAAGCGGCCGAGTTCTTCGACCAGGCGAGCATTCTTGCCGTGGGAGACGATGCTTCGGAAAGATCCGTGGCATCGTCTCCCGGTTCTGCCGTCGCTCGTTTCTCGAAGCCGTCGCGGTTGACCATCTTTGCCTTGCTCATTCGCTTTGTCGCTCGAGTGCCTGCAGCATGGGATAGATGCTGAACGCGGATCGCTCGGCCTTGCGCGTCAGATCGCGAAGATACCCACCGGGCGAGCGGATTTCGTCAACTCTTTCCAGCATGACTGCAATCACGACCGCCGCCGCCTGTTCGCCCATAGCTTTTCGGGCTTTTGCCCAGGCATCTGGAGATACACCGAGCATTGACCGGACCAGATCTGCCGCCCGTATCAGGTCCTGCCAGTTCTTCAGTCCGCCTTGCGCGTAATCGCCGATCTGCGGGCAGACCTTTCGCATCCGGTCAAGGCTGACTGCAACCCGTCTTTCCGGCGACGTCTCCGCCGCCACCTTGGTCTCGCCGCCGCCGCTCCCCGGCTCCGCCCCTTCTAATTCTCTTTTGCCGTTTAATTCAAATGATAGGTCTGTGTTTGAATTCTGAATATGGCGCTCGTTTTGAACGTCATTGCCGCTCATTTCTTCTTCGGAGAGGCTTGATAGATATGCATTTTCCACCTCAGCCCTGAAAGCTACCAGGCGCGTGCGCAGGCCCGACAACATGGTTGCATCAGGGCGGCGCGGCAGGCTGCCGAAAGACATTTGCTGAAACTCCGCGACCAGCCTGTCCCAGTCTCCCGCACGCGCTTCCTCGATCGCTGCCGTGATGATCTTCGAGATGTCACGCAGATGCAGCGTCACCTCGGTCTTGAGCATTCGCAGCGCCTTTGCCTCGCTGCGCACCGCTTCGGCGCAAGCGTGGATCTCGGCAGCTTTCAGAGCAAGCGGCGCAAGATCAAAGCCGAATGCCTCATCGACCAGTCCGTGGTCGTCACGCACGCAGTATCGCTTGCCGTTGGCACTGTCGCGGCGGAAGATCAGTCCGGCGTCGATAAGAGCTGCCAGGTGCCGGCGAATGGTCGCGGGCGCCATGCCACGGGCACGGATGGATAATTCCCGGTTGGACGGAAAGACGATGATCGGTTTCGATCCATCAAGAATGCGTTCAGTGGTAAAACTGACGAGCGCCTCCAGGAGGCCGATCGCCCGGTCACTCAGTCCGAACTGCGCCCGCGCTTCCGTCAGCGCCCGCAACAGCTGCCATTTGTCGCCGCCGCCTGTGTCGTTACCGCCTTCGCCAGCGCGCAGTTTTCCCTGCCTCTCGGAGACGGAAGCCTGGCGGGCAAAAAGCCGCGCAGACATCCTGCCGCCGCCGAAAGGCGTCGTCGCAAGTCTGTCCATCATGATCCGGTCCTCTTCGAAGAGGCAAGTCAGGCCCTTTGGACGATGCGTCAGGCACAGCAAGACAGGCTCGGATACGACAATGATGCCGCCGACTCTTGACTTTGTCTGCTGGAAGTGATTCTCTCAGATTGCTACATACGAGAGGGCTTCCGAAACGGTCACGTTTTGGGGGCCTTTTTTCTTGTCTCCGCGCTTCCTTTCCTGGGTTCGCGTATGTCTTCCCGAACAGCCGGACTTCAATCGCCCGAATCAGTTCGAACTGTCACCGGAACGGCACGCGCCATGGCGCCGCCGCCCCTATTTGTTAGCCTTCAGATGCGCCGCATAGGCTTCTCTCACATGCTCTGAAAGAGCATCGAGGAAAGCCTCGTCGACATCCTTTGAAAATTCGATCCGCACAACACGCCCCTGACGCTTGTAACCCGCAAAGGCACGGCCACCGGGCGCCAGGAGCTCCGACGGCTGCACCTTTGCAGCCGATGTCTCCGTGGGCCGGGCAAGGCGGGCCAACAAGAGCTCGAAACGCCTGTCGGTATCCGCTGCCCGAAACGTCGCCCGACCGATCTCGTCAGATGAGAGATCGACAGCGCTCTTTGTGCCGAAAAGCTCGACCAACTTCATCCATCGTTCACGACCGGCCTTGGGTGCCGGACCGATTGCGCGGATGACAGCTTCAGGTATCCCGTCTGCAACCTGAAGGAGCCTCGACAATTCCGACTTTTGTACCGCAAGCGCATCGCCGATCAGCCGGCGATCAAAGCCGCGGGTAACGAGTGTCCGGGCAAAAACAGCGCGCTCGATAAAGGAGAGATTACGCCGCTCTGCATTTTCCTTGCCCTGAGCCAGAACGAGCTGATCATCGGTCAGGTTGCGAACGAGAGCCTTGACTTCAATACCGAGGGCCGTCGCTGCGCGCAGGCGCCGGTGGCCGTAAGCAACCTGGAAACGGCCGTCTTCGCTCGGGTGCGGGCGAACAAGGATCGGTACTTGTTGCCCGCTTTCACGCATGCTCTCGACAAGCTCGGCAAATTGCGGATCGTCCACTTCGCCGGCCGTCAGACGATCCGAGACAAAGGAAGCCTCGATGCGGCTCGTCGGAAGAGACAGGACCCTTTCGCCTTCTTCAAGCGCCTGGCGAAGATGCCGCGCTTCTTCCGCTTCCCGGGCGATCGTGTTGAGAGACAGGCCCATGGCCTTGACGGCGCCTGAGGCAGCACGAAGGGGAGATGCGGCTCCATCCGAGGGTGCGGATGCAGCAGGCGTGGAAGGCTTTAGCGGGAGCGGCTGAACGTCCGCGGACTTGACGTCGGGAACCTGCGATGCAGGCGCGGGAGGCGAAGCCGGCGTCGGCGCAATGGCGTCGCCGAACAGCGCCTTGATCGAATTTTTTCGGTCGCGCCCGGTCATGTGGTGCGTCCCCATGCCGTGTGAACCAGTGCCTCGATTTCGCTGTTGACGGCATCAAGCGCTTCCATGGCGCGGTCATAGGTGCCGCGCGAGAAGTTCTCGCGACCCACCTCGTAAAGCGTCTGCTTGGTCAGGCCCGCATCCGATACTGCCGTCGACTTGAGCATGGGTGCCGTCAGGACCCGCTCCCCGAACAACGAACGCAAAAAGCCGACGATCTGGGTCTGGGGTCCGTCATGCGGCTCGAAGCGGGTGACGAGATAACGCAGGAAGTCGAAATTGAGCTGGCCACCGGCCTCGCGGACGACCGAAAGCAAATCCGACGTCATGAAGAGGAACTGGCTCATTGACGCGACGTCCAGCATCTGCGGATGGACCGTGACCACGACTGACGTCGAGGCACAGAGCGCCGACAGCGTCAGGTAGCCGAGCTGCGGCGGGCAATCGATAACCACCACGTCATAATTGTCGGCAACGCTCGCCAGTGCTGCCTGCACCCGGGTAAAGAATAGGGCCTGGGTGTCGCCCGGACGGCGATCCGCCAGGGCCCGCGGCGTTACATGCTCGAATTCCTGCAGCTCGAGATTGCCAGGCACGAGATCAAGCCCGTCAAAATAGGTGGGCCTGATGATCTCGCTCAGCGGCCGCGCTTCGCCATCATAGCGGATCGCGCCAAAAATTGTGTCGTTGCCAACCAGGTCAAGCTCCGGCTGATAGCCGAACATGGCCGACAGTGACGCCTGCGGGTCGAGGTCGACGGCCAGGACGCGATGGCCAGATAGCGCCAGGTGCTGTGCCAAATGAACCGAGGAGGTGGTCTTCCCGGATCCGCCTTTGAAATTGGTGACGGAAATGACCTGCAGATGTTCGCCGCGTGCGGGATCGCGCCACTTCAAGTAGGAACGTGCCTTGGCTTCATTGCCCTTGGCTCGCGCCTGATCTGCCAGATAGTGGCGAAGGGCATTGATGTCCTTCAGAGAATAGAAGCGTCGGCCACCGCTGCCCACGACCGGCTGGGGGCCTTCGCCGGCCAGCGACAGCTGGCGCAGATAGCCATCGGAAACCCCGATCAGCCGAGCTGCCTCGCCGGAGGTGAAGCTGCGCAAGGTTTTTTGCGAGGTCGGCGCAAAGAGCCGGTCGCGCATGGCCTGCAACTGGGCCGAGAGCGCCTGGGCATCTTCCGCGATGGTCTCGTCGGCGGGGCGCAATGACATGGTCTCTTCCACAATAGCATTGATCGATGGCTGACCCATCGCTCTCTCCTGTTTGATACCACCTCAATGCCGCGATGCCGCCGTCATGGCGCAGGGCGGTAGGGTGATAAGACTTTCCCAGACATCTGCGATTCTTGTCGTGTTGGAAATACGCAAATACGACCAGCTAACAGAAAGCAATCTCAGTTACGGCACATCGGTCATTCGGCGCGCCTATCCGTAGAAATCTTAAGCACCAAGTGAGTCGCGTCAACGGCTTTTTGGTTAAGAAAATACAAAGACTGTATGAAGTACGAGGAGCTGGAGGGTATGTGAGGCGCGTGAGAAGACGGACAGAATTGTCACCCTCCGCCCGATCGCAGCCGGTCAGAGCTGTCCGGCAAAGGCGGTCAAATACGTTCAACGAATCCGGACAAAGAAATAAAACTATGAGCCTAACGGGTGTGAGGAATGCTTGGCATCCTCCGAGGTGCGGCCTCCAGTTCCTAAGACCGCGCAGGTCGTGCACTGGCAAAAATGGCTGGGCTGCCATGACCTCGCAACACTCGATGCGCTTTCCTTGCGCGCGATGGTAAATGGGAAAACCGGCTATCGTCTGCCGGGCAATTGGCCCCCTGGCGACACGGATCCGAACTCGCAACCTGGCTAACATTCTTCGGCCGCTGACCCGGTCGAATACCAGACCACGCAAAGCAGATTGGGTCCTTAGGGAAAACTCAAGGGAAGGAGCGACCTCACAAAATGCGGGGCCGTCTGCTGAGTACCGCGTGAGCTTAAGGCCCCGCCATCGATTTTCTGCTACTCACGCGACGAGCCCGCGACGAATGGTCTTTGCCACAAAGCTTAGCCTGTTTGTGGCGCCCATCTTTCGCATTCCGGAGCGAATGTATTCATTGATCGTGTGCTCGGACAGGCCGAGGATCACTCCGGCTTCCTGCGAGGTCTTTCCCTCAGAAATCCATCGCGCCACCTCAAGTTCTCGCGGACTTAACATGACTGTATGGACCTCTGCTAAAGGACTGATCAACCCGAGGATGGCATCAAATTCCATCGAGCAATCCGCCGCCTGACGGGTATCGATTGGCAGCGCGGCGATCAGGAGCATTGGTGGGGTTGATGGCGCATCGACCACGTAGTGAAGCTGAACGAGTTCCTTGTTGACATGGAACGTGGGTCCTTCAAACGTATGGGACCTCCCACTGTGCAATCTGAACCATTGGGACCGCAAGATGACCGTGTCATCGGCACCAGGTCTTTGCGGTCGTTGACCGTCTCTGATTGCCGCACAGTAAAGGACATCACCAGCGTCGACCTTTCCACTTAAAGCAGAGATCTGGTAGACGGCGAAACTGCTCGCTTCGCAAGCCCGTGCCGCGGCCGCGAGCTTTAAGTACAGATCCTCGAGTGGACCAGATTGTCTCTTCAACTCCTCTCTTCCAGGCATCGGCTGCACTCCTGACTGGAGGGCCTGACCCTCAGAACTTGTAGATTGCGAAGGGGAAGAAAGCTGTCACTATGAGGGGCACTGAGGGGACAGGGTTTTCCGTTGGGGTAAAATCCTTGGAAAACAGTGCGGCGGCGGTCTGTCCCCTCAGTCCTCCTTCTCGAGGAGCCCCGCAATTTTGTGCCAATGGTTCTGAAAAGTGTGGGCTGACACACAAAAAGAACCTGCTTCGGCCTTCGAACCGTGGAGGCGGACACAGTGTCAACTTCATTTGACACATAATCCACTAACTAGAAGTTCGCAGCCAATTTAATCTTAGAAACCAATTAAACGTATTTTTCTGATTATTTGTGAAGGAATATCCCCGCTTAAGAAGCAAGTATGCCGGACGCAGACAAACGTCTTCGCAAACCTAGTCATTCAATGGACTACCACTGATTGCATTCCATAAGCGGGCCTGATGACAAGCCAGAAGGAACCTATGCCTAGATTTTACATCAAGGTCCTAGACGGATTTCAGCGCGTGCTTGGAGAAGAAGAAATCACTGAACGTGATCTCGCTGGGGCCTGTCGCGCCGTCACGCTTGCTGCAGCCCTATTTTGTCTTGGCAGCGGCGGCTATCCGGGTGGGGAGATTGTCATCGAGGATGAGCAAAGGCTACAGGCTATTTCGATCAGCTTGAATGGCATCGGGTCAACCGTGGATGACTTTTGACCTCCCCTGCCAATTGTAGTCTTCTAGAGGTAACGCAGTCGCTGCTCGAACTTTGCTCACTATATCACGTTTACATCCAAATGACGTTTGTGAGCGGAATGACGGCGAAGCCAGGAAGGTATGTCTTGGATGGCCGGAGCCGAAACAGCCTATACCGCCACTCCCCAGGACATTTAACAGCGCAGCTCAGGCCGACTTTCGCCACCGCGTCATGTTGGAGTCTCGGGCGGAGACCTGTCCCGTACTGAAGCGGCTCAGCAGTCTTGCAAGCATCTGGGCGCGCTCGGCCAGTTGCTCGCTCGCCGCGTTCTGCTCTTCGACGCTCGCCGCATTCTGCTGCGTTCCCTGATCGAGCTGATGAACAGCCTGACCGATCTCCTTGACACCGACCGATTGTTCGCGTGCAGCCTCGACAATGGCCAGTACGTTCCGGTCGATCTCCTGTACCCTGCTGACAATAACATCGAGCGCGGATCCAGTCTGGCGCACCAGGTCGACGCCAGACTGCACTTGCGCCGCAGATTTCGAGATGAGTTGCTTGATCTCTTTGGCAGCCGTTGCGGAGCGCTGGGCAAGTTCTCGGACTTCTTGAGCGACAACCGCAAAGCCCTTGCCCGCCTCTCCTGCACGCGCGGCCTCCACGCCAGCGTTGAGTGCCAGAAGATTGGTCTGGAATGCGATTTCGTCGATGACGCTGATGATTGACGAGATTTCCTTGGAAGAGGCTTCGATCTCTCCCATGGCCGTCACGGCATCCTTGACCACGCGCCCGGAGTGTTCAGCACTTGATCGGGTCTCCCTTACGAGGTTACCAGCTTCCGCTGCGCGCATACTGGAGTCGCTGACTGTCTGGGTAATCTCCTCCAACGCAGCCGACGTCTGCTCAAGCGCTGCCGCTTGCTGTTCTGTACGCTTTGCAATCCCGCCTGCACTTTCGCGCAGTTCACTTGCTGTCTGCGCAATCTCTCCCGCTGTTCCTGAGATGTCGCCGATCAGACCGGCGAGGGTTGCAACAGCGGCGTTGAGGTCAAGCCGGGTTGTCTCCATGGAGGGGTCAATCGGTGAAGTAACCTGCGAGGTGAGATTACCCGCAGCAAGCTCGCGGATCGCATTTCCCAATATGCCGACCGATGCCATACGTTTGGTCACATCCGTCGCAAATTTGACAATCCGGTAAATCTCGCCCTTCGAACTGTAAACGGGATTGTAAGTCGCCTGCAGCCAGATCTCGCGCTTGCCTTTGCCAAAGCGTCTGAAGGTATCCGCGATGGTCTCGCCACCGTTCAATCGCTGCCAGAACTCGCCGTAGTCCTTGCTGTCAGCGTAGGCTGGGTCACAAAAGATCCGATGCTTCTGGCCGATGATTTCCTCAAGCGTGTAGCCGGTTGCGCCGAGAAAGCTGGAATTGGCGGTAACAATCGTGCCGTCGAGAGCGAACTCGATAACCGCCACCGATCGTTCAAGCGTCTTGAGGATATTCTCGTTATGCAGAGCCGCGATCTTCGACTTGGTGATGTCAGCGGCAATCTTGACCACACCAACCACTCGGCCCCCGCGGATAACCGGATCATACGAAGCCTCGATCCAGACATCCGACCCTGTCTTCGATACCCGTCGAAATTGCCCGTGTTGCGCCTTTCCAGAAGCAAGGTCCCGCCAGAACTTCTGGTACTCTGGACTTTCGACCTCCCGCTTCTCGATGAAGATCCGATGGTGCTGCCCGACAATATCGCTGAGGCTGTATCCGAGTGCCTGGCAGAAGTTCTGATTGGCCCCTTTGACGACGCCGTTGGTATCGAACCAGATAATCGCATGGGATTGCGAGATGGCGTTGAAGAACGAGATTTCTTGGTTGTCGATGAAAGGAAGGCGGAACATCATCATGATCCTCCCAACTAGGTCAGGTGAGTGTTACTCCTCAAAACTTAACGTTCTTTAGCCGCCCATTCTAATGTAGCGATGGCTACTGCGGCCGACTGCCGCACTCGCGCGTTCACAAGCTGTTGGGTGATACTTAGCGAGCGCTTGCCCAGACGACTGATCTTTTCGCCGAACGCGGTTCCGACAAAAGAGGTCTCTCACCCGTCGATCTCTAGCTAGCCGCAAGGCAGGACGCTGCGCATGCGGCGTAAAGCCTGTCCCTCGACACGGAGCTCCCAGGAGCAACGAGCTGCTCGAGGAGAAGCAATCGCATGCATTTCGCTTTTCGACGAAATCCTCTGCGCATACCCGTTGACGACCCATGGCACAGGCCCAGTCAACTATGATCTGCGACCTTAGGTTTACCGCTAAACAGCGACCCGTTACGGCGCTGCTCGGCGCCTTTCTCTGCCTATGGGTGTAAGCTAAGCTTGCGTCCGAGACATCAAAAGTATCAGACGAGACTTTCTGAAGCCTTATATTTCAGGGCCGAATCTACATTACCTCTCAGATCGATTGACCCATTATAGACGCCAGTCGTAAGGCCTATGGACTCTTTACTCAATTTTTGATTTAGTAAAAGTGCAATCTCAAGATGGAATTTTTCTGTGTATCTCGGCGCCACGATACGTGCTGCGATTGCATGCGTGTGCCCGGTATTCACGAAATCTCAGCTTGTTTCTTGACGTGTTCGGCTGTGGGGCTCGCCGATGACATATATTCTGATCATTGCCACTTTTCTGTTCGCAGTCATTCTTCCCGGAACGCTGGTCCTCATCCGCGAGACCGTAAAACATCATCGCCAGGAGATCATCCGCGACCTTGCAGCGGTCTTCCAGGCACAGGAAGGCGGCAGTGGCCAGCGGCTCATTCCGTCGTTCGAATTCGTAAAGTTCAAATACTTCCTTCCGTCGTTGAACGAAGAGCCGAACAGACAGCCGCAGGATTTCAAAAGCTCGGCGTGGGCACTGGCAATGATCCCATTTGTGATGATCACTGGCCTACTCTGCTGGTTTGCCTTTACAGTCCTCATGACCGGTCATCTGCCATCCCAGCTTTGTCATCTGGAACTGTCGAACCCGTGCAAGCCTGATCTTCAAGCCGGGGGCAAGGTAATCCCACTTTGGGCCTACGGGGCAATAAGCGCTTTTTTTGGCAGCTATATTCTCGAGATCAGGAACCTTTACAAGGCGATCAACAATTTCGATCTCACACCGGCGACTTTCGTGGATTGTGCGATCACGATCGCCATGGGCACCTCCATCGCCGTCTTGATTGTCTTGGTGTTCAAGGTTCTGCCCGACATCGTTCCTCCAGAAACGACGGACACCGACAACCTCGTCATCCTTTTCTGCTTCGCCGCCGGCTATCTACCGCAGGTGACGCTGCGCTGGCTGATGACACAAAGCCGGCTGAAGAACTTCAAGCGGGAGAATCAGGAGATCTACAAGGTCTTGGAGGCTACCCCGATCGAGTTGATCGACGGCATCGAAACCGAGATACGCGATCGGCTGGCGGACTTTCACATTTCATCCACACAGAACCTCGCGGCTGCAAACCCTCTCATGCTGTTCGTAGAAACACCCTACGGCGTTTACCAGATCATGGACTGGGTCGCGCAGGCTCAGCTGTGCGCATCCGTCGGCCCCAAAGCGGTGACGGAGCTTTGGAAGGTCGGTGTCAGGACCCTGTTCGATCTAGAACGTGCCGCTTCCTATCCGCTTTGCAACAACACCAATATGCTCGAGATCATCGGCGCAGCGATGTTTGCAGATCTACAGCCCACCGGCTCGTCGAACACGACCAATTCATCGCGCGCGCCATATGACGAGGCCTTCGTCAAAGCCAATATTGAAATGCGGCTTGACGACCCGCACGTACACCGGCTGCGCCAGATTTACATGCAGGTCGGCGAGCGGATTGGCCAGCGCCATGCCCGCTTCCTGGCACGTGGCGGTATCGCGCCAGCCACCTTGGCGTCCTCCGCGATATGCTTTCTCCAGCCGGACACGATCCGGCTTGAAACGGGCGGCCTTGGGCTCTTCCGTGTGGGTGACACTTTACGCATTAGCGGCGGTACAAACGACAACAAGGTGGGCTTGGTGACGTCTGTGAGCGATACCCTGCTCAAACTCGACGGCGCGGGTTTGGCCGACAGCAATGGGGAACCCGGCATCACTCTACTCAAGATCAATCCCTAAGGAGGCACGCATGGATCGCTTTGCAGAAATCATGATGACTGTGCTCGAATGTGAGGGCGGCTACGTCGACAATCCGTTTGACAATGGTGGCCCCACAAACTTCGGGATCACCCATAAGGATCTCGCAGCCTGGCGCGGATCGGCCAGCGTGACGCCCGCTGAGGTCAAGGCAATGACGAAATCCGAAGCCGTAGAGATATATCGCAAGCGATACTGGGGCAGGATCTGCGGGGACCGCCTCCCTATGCCGGTGGATTTCGTCGTTATGGACGGCGCGGTCAACCACGGCGTGGCAGGCATGCTTCGAATGCTGGAGACCGCGGCAGAGCTCTCATTGTCGGATACGCTTTCGGAGACCGATCTCGCAGCCATTGCAGCCCGCGCACACAATGACAAGACGGCGGTCGAACTTGCCGTCGCACTCGCTGAAGCTCGCAAGAAACGCTATCTTGGCCATGAAGATGCTGCGCATTTTATCAAGGGATGGCGCAACAGGCTGAACGCGGTGATGGCAGCTGCTTTGAAGCCCTACGCAGTCACCTGGACCTTTGATGGCGGTCTATTGGGAAACGCAGAACCCGGCGCGTCCAAGCCCCTCGAAGAAACGCCAGTTACCAGCCTGATGCAATCGACAATCAGCGACGAAGATCTCCAGCGCGCTTTGCAGACAGCTGGTCTCTACGGTGCGGGAATTGACGGAATGTTTGGCGAGAAGTCGGTCGCCGGCATGAATGCATGGCTTTCCAAGCGATCCGAAGAAGTGTCCACCGGCTGGCAGTCTTGGTCTGTCGCACGCCGCAAGACCGCGCTTGGCCAGTTGCTGTGTAAGGACCTCGGCATTGATACGGGTCGTGTCGACGGACTTTACGGACAACAGACACGTGCGGCATTCGAGGCCTTCAATCTTTTGAAGGCTGGGCATCCTCTGGAAACGTGGCGCGATGAGATCAATGACGCCGCCGCAAAGGCGCCACCTGCGCCTGCCGTCAACACCGTCTGGCCACGCCAATCGGAGGTTCCCAACTTCTTCGGCTCCCCATGCCAGCCCTCGATGAAGCGCCTTGAGCTTCCATACAAGATGCGCATTGCCTGGGACCTGAAGAAGGAGATTGCCGGCTTTATGATCCATGAAAAAGTGCATGACAGTGCGGCCCGCGTCTTTGACAAGATCTGGAAACATTACGGCGAGGCGGGGGTTCGCGAGATCGGCGTGGATCTTTTCGGCGGCTGCTATAATTGCAGAAAAATGAAGGGCGGCTCTTCATGGTCCATGCACTCATGGGCGATCGCGATCGATTTTGATCCGGCACGCAATCAACTGAAGTGGAGCCACCTTCACGCTCGCCTTGCCAAGCCCGATGCCACAAAATTCTGGGAGTTCTGGGAGGAAGAGGGCTGGCTGAGCCTTGGGCGCGCCCGCGATTTCGACTGGATGCATGTCCAGGCCGCAAGGCTTTGAGGGTTTAGCCCACTCCCGTTACCATGGCGCAAGCCGGTCCGAAGGTCAAACCACGAGACAAATCCTCGTGGCAGTGACGGCTACTTGAGGTGAGAGCCAGGACCGGCTGCTCCCAGCCAAGTTTCAGGAAGGTGTCAAGAAGATCGAAGCTGATCGCGAGAAACGAACAGGCTTGAAGAGTGATGTGGGCGCAAGGCTAACGCTCTTCAGCGTGCCACTTCACACGATGGTTGCAACTGGAGATCGCCCGCGCTTGCCCAAGGCTGATACTGACGCGGCCGCTTGATCGGAGTGAGCCGCTCTTGCAGAGGATCCCACCCAGAGGAGACAGAGGGATCCCTTTGCGAAAAGCAGCATCGCTTTTCCAGCAGAATCTTAAGGATCGAATGCTGAAATAGCCCGAAAGGGAGACTGCAGCATGCGCTTTATGATTTTGACGATCCTCTGTCTCGTTATGACGACCTTCGCCAATCAGCTCTCTGCAACAGACTATTCGTGGGTGGCGGCCAAGGCGACCAGACAAGTAGCCTACACCACCGACAACGAGAACTGGATCCCGCTTCGTACTGGCATGGCAGTGCCCGACAAGGCCTGGATTTCAACGGGGCCCCGGGGAAGACTTGAACTGAAGCGTGGCGTGGAGCGCATCATCTACCAGCCAAATACGCTTGCTGCGATCCACACTCAAGGGGATGATCACGCCCGAAAGACCGAGATTATTCAGCAGATCGGCGAACTGAACCTCGAGATCGAGAGGCGGGCACGTCCTCATACGACTGTACAGACACCCTTTTTGGCGGCGGTAGTGAAGGGTACGCAGTTCAAGGTGACGGTCGGGACGTCAGATTCAGCCGTCAGTGTCGACAGAGGGCTCGTGCAGGTCACGAGTTTCAGCAGCGGCGAGCGCAGCAATCTTGGTGCCGGCCAAGGCGCACGCGTTGGAGCATCCGGAATGAAGGTCGACGGCGCCTTCAATAAACCGACAATCACCCATGTCTCGCCATCGAAAGCGCTGGTTCCAGCTGTCGACGCAATGGTCGGCGCCCCATCGATCCCACCAGGTGCCACGCCGCCATGACAATGCACGGCGCGCAGAAGAGACCGGAGTCGGCAAGAAGCTCAACCGTTACGACTGGTCAGACGAAGAACTGGAAAGGGTGATCGCTGATCTGCTCGAAGACACAGTCATGAAGAGCCGGCTGATAGAGAACGCGAAAAAAATGCAAGCATTTGCCGGCGCGAAACGCGCGGCGGAAGCCATACTCAAAGTGGCCGGGTGAACACACGGGGCAAATTCGCCCAGAGGCAAAAAAGCGGGGGACCGATGAAACAGAACCTCTTCATTGACGGACAGTGGCAGGCACCGGTTCGGGGCGGCACTTTCGATGTGGTCGACCCGGCAACCGAACTCGTCATACATCAGGCACCTGCGGGGACGACTGAAGACATCGAAAAGGCGGTCAAAGCCGCCCGCCACGCGTTTGACACCGGCCCCTGGCCGCGCATGAGCGGGCGTGAACGGGCGAGCTATCTGCGCGCAATCTCCCAGATCATTCTCGCCCGGAAACAGGAACTCGGTCGCCTCGAAGTCCTCGACAACGGCAAGCCGCTGCCCGAAGCCGTCTGGGACATGGAAGATGCCGCCGGCTGCTTTGCCTATTATGCGGGGCTTGCGGAAGAAATGGACGCAAAGCCGGAGGAGACCGTTCCGCTCAGTGATGCCCGCTTTTCCAGCAAGGTGGTGCGCGAACCGATCGGTGTCGCCGGCGCCATCATTCCTTGGAACTACCCGCTGCTGATGGCGAGCTGGAAAGTGGCGCCGGCGCTTGCCGCCGGCTGCACCATGGTCTTGAAACCGTCAGAGCTCACGCCACTTACGGCCCTTGAACTCGCAGGCATTGCGGAAGAAGTCGGTTTGCCGGCTGGCGTGCTCAACGTCGTGACCGGCATGGGGCCTGACGCAGGAAAGCCGCTCTCGGAACATCCTCAAATCGACAAGCTCGCCTTTACCGGTTCGGTCCCAACGGGCTCACGGATCATGGCGGCGGCCGCCCGCGACATCAAGAATGTCAGTCTGGAGCTTGGCGGCAAGTCGCCCTTCGTCGTCTTTGCAGACAGCGATATCGAAAAAGCTGTCGAGTGGATTATGTTCGGCATCTTCTGGAACCAGGGTCAGGTCTGCTCGGCGACCTCCCGCGTTCTGGTCGAGGAAAGTTTTTACCCTGCCCTTCTCGAACGCCTCGTCGGAGAGACCGCAAAAATCCGCATCGGCAACGGTCTTGTCGACGGCACCCTGCTCGGGCCTCTCGTCTCAAAGGGTCAGTATGACAAGGTGCTCGCCATGATCGAGCGCGCTCGAAGCGAGGGTGCGACCATCGCCTATGGGGGTAAGCGACCGGTTGGCATGGAAACCGGCTTTTTTCTGGAGCCGACGATCCTGACAGACATGGCGGAGGACAGTTTCATCTGGCGCGAGGAGATCTTTGCGCCCGTCGTCTGCATCAAGCCCTTCAAGAACGAGGACGATGCCATCCGCATGGCCAATGACAGCCGCTTTGGCCTGGCGGCCGCAGTCATGTCGAAAGATAGGAAGCGCTGCGAACGCGTCGCGCGTGCATTTCGCGCTGGCATTGTCTGGATCAACTGCTCCCAGCCCACATTCACAGAAGCCCCCTGGGGCGGCTACAAGCAGTCAGGCATTGGCAGAGAGCTTGGGATCTGGGGGCTCAACAACTACCTGGAGGTCAAGCAGATCACCTCATTTGACAGTGAGGACGCCTGGGGCTGGTATCTGAAGCCGGATGATCGGCCCTAGGTCGATCCAAGGTCAAAATCAACGCCCCCAGGCCGGGTGAGTGTTCGTAATGCCGCAAGGATTGGCGATCAGCGATCATCCCCAACTGCGTCATCAAAGCGCCCCATCCTCGGCCGACGCGAAACTGTGCCGGCCACGTGTTCAGGGTCCTCCCGCTGATAAGGCTGGCGTTCCGGCTCGATGATGCGCCACTCACGTTCGAGCCGTGCAAAAAAGCTGTTCGATAACCTCATGAGAGACCCTCCAAGTTTTCCAAGTCCCGCTTCAGGTAACAACACATGACCTAATCAAACTTTAACCGGCGATAACATTCGACTGGTATGACTTTGCGAACAGGATGCGCCAAGTTTTTGTTGAGACCATTTCTGGGGTCAAAATGTCGCCGGGCCCGACCGAGAATAGGTCAAATTCTCTCGAATGCAGGCGGGACGACTTGGCCCATAAGGAGCAGACTGGCCCACGATCTACTGATGCGGGTCCAGTGACTTTAACTATTATCGCGTATCGGATTTTACAAAACTTGCCGATAAAGCTAACGGGGTTTTGAGTAGTACCTGTATATTTGGAGAGACCAGCGTGGTTCAGACGAATAAGCTCCGCAAAGCCGTTCTTCCCGTTGCCGGCCTCGGCACACGTTTCCTGCCCGCCACAAAAGCGGTGCCGAAGGAAATGCTGACCGTCGTCGACAAGCCGGTCATCCAATATGTGGTCGACGAGGCGATCGAAGCGGGCATCGAGCATTTCGTCTTCGTGACTGGACGCGGAAAAGCCGTCATCGAGGACTATTTTGATATCCAGTTCGAACTCGAGCAGACGCTGAAAGCCCGCAACAAGAACGCCGAACTGTCACTCTTGAGCGATCTGCAGCCGACCGCCGGGCAAACCAGCTTCACGCGTCA